>JBHELU010000152.1:0-10652 GCA_046262955.1 Actinomycetota bacterium
ACCGAAGATGGCTCCGGTCTTGGCCATCGTTTCTTTGATGAACGAGTGACCGACGCGGGAGCGGATCGGTTTTCCGCCGTTCTCGACGATCACTTCGGGGACCGCCCACGAGCAGATGAGGTTGTAGATCACGCTTTGCCCCGGGTTCTTCTTTAGCAGTCTCTCGGCCACGAGCGCGGTGGTGAGAGAGCCGGAGACCAACTCGGCTCGCTCGTCGATCAAGAAACAACGGTCGGCATCTCCATCGAACGCGATCCCGAGATCGCATCCGTTATCGCGGACCGCCTTCTGTAGGTCGACGAGGTTCTCGGCCTCGATCGGGTTGGCCGGGTGGTTGGGGAAAGTTCCGTCCAGTTCGAAATAAAGGGGCACGACCTCGAAGGGCAGCGGCTCGAAGACGATCGGCACTGTCTTGCCAGCCATTCCGTTTCCGGCATCGACGGCAACCTTCAGAGATCTCAGCGAATCCGCATCGACGAAGCCGCGGCAGTGCTCGCCATAATCCGGCAGGACGTCGCGTGAAGTGGCCTCGCTCCCGGCCCCCGCACCGACCGATCCCGCGGCAAGGTCTCGGATCTCGATCAGACCGCTCTCGACCCCGATCGGAGCGGCCTTGCGACGGCACAGCTTCAAACCGTTGTAGCGGGCGGGATTGTGAGATGCGGTGAACATGGCCCCCGGAAGGTCCAAGAGCCCCGAGGCGAAGTACAAGGCGTCGGTAGACACCTCGCCGACGTCGATGACGGTCGTTCCGGCCCCCGTCGCCCCCTCCGTGAAGGCCCGCGCCAGAGCCGGGGACGAGGCCCGCATGTCCCGGCCGACGACGATCTGGTCGGAGTCGACCCAGCGGGCGAAGGCGCTTCCGACCCGGGTGGCGACCTCTTCGTCGAGCTCTTCGGGATAGACGCCGCGAATGTCGTAGGCCTTGAAGATCTTCGCCAGGTCGCCGCTCATAGAGGGGCAATCATAGGCAGGGCCCCTTTCCACCCGGGCTTGCCCTAAATACGTTGACGTTTCGCGCTTCGACTGTGACCATGTGCGTCCTGCCATGAGTGATCAAAGCCTTCTGACCGAGCTCGAATGGAGAGAGCGGGCCGCCTGCCTCGAGTACCCGGCGGTCTTGTTCTTCGGCCTGGACGACAGCGAGTCGCCGGCCGAGCGCCGAGCCCGGGAGGACGAAGCGAAAAGCGTCTGCGCCCGATGCGAGGTTCGGCGTGAATGCCTCGAATACGCGCTGGCGACCAAGGAGCCCTACGGCATCTGGGGCGGCCTCACCGAGATCGAGCGCAAGGCTTACTTGCGCGGCCGCGCCAGCTGACGAGCGGGAAACGCTCGGCTCGCAGGCTTCGTCCTAGCCGAGCCGCCCAACTCTCGAAGCTTTTCGCCCGAGTGCGCGGCCGCGGGCCCAAGGAGGCGTTCGGACAGGCCGGCAGCCGAGTGAAAGAGTTCTTCTCGTCCCACTCAATCCTGATCGTTTTCGTTCGAGATGTTCAGCCGGTCGAGGTTCCCGCCGGTGGCCTGACCTTCGTCGAGGCCTCAAAGACAGACGCGGCGGGCTACGAACGAGATATCGCCACCGACTCAGCGGCAACCTTCATCGCTCGACTCGGACCGGGGATGCATTGCTTCCTCGCTATGGACGGCTCCCGGATCGTCCATGCCACGTGGGTCACGGAGGTCGCAGCCTGGACGCGAGAGCTGCGGTCGTATCTGGTTCCGCCCGAGGGCCATGCATATATCTACGAGTCCTACACGTCGCCGGCCGCACGGGGGAAAGGCGCTTACCCCTTCGTCCTGCTCAACGTTGTGAATTGGGCCGCGACCAAAGGGCTGGGCCGGCTGTGGGTGGCGGTCGAATCGGAGAACGCCGCGTCCCGTCGAGCGGTCGAGAAAGCCGGGTTTGCCCCTGCCTTCGAGATCGCGTTTCGCCGGAGCCTGGGGGCGCTCGAGATCGAGCTCCCAAAGCCTTCCCCAGACCGGCTAGAGCTGCGCAAGAAATTTAGTCGGGTGGGGGGATAGCCAAGCCGAACAAGTCAAGCGATAATCGGCCCTTGGGGGACCTACAGAATTGTGGGCGCTCGGATGCCAAGAAGCGAGGCGCCTCGTCGTTGAGTTAATCCTCACCCTCGGGGTAGCTAACCGGCACGACCCCCTCAACTGGCACCTGTTGCCGGCTTTGGCTTTGAAGCACCGAGCGCCCACATAACGTAAGAACGCGCTCCGAGCGAGCGCGTTCTTACGCGTTTGGTGAATGGAGCGCTGGCGGCGGGGTTCTAGCCGGCGCGGGGTTTTGTGGCGGCGATGTTCAGGACTTCGTCGAGGGCGATCGTGTCGCCCTCTCGCTCCCACCATTTGGACTCGCAACGGCGGCACGAGAAGAACTGAACCGTCGCCTCGTCCTTCAGGTGGATCTCGATGTGGGTGCAGTCCTCGCCACCACAATGCGGACACTGCATCGGATTCTCCAATCCTCTTTCTAGGAACTTCCAGATATTCCTACTTTTCGATCAGTTAAACCATCCCCCAAAACGGTCATTTCGCTAGCACAACGTAATTAGTTAGAGACGTTCCCGTCGCTCCCGGGGGTGCCTTCGGGCCTGGTCTTACCCAGATAGTGCGACCGGAGCCGCCCTCCTTCCCGGTAGTAGGCATACCAATAGGGGCCGTGGGGGCACGAGTTGCAGCCCGGCTTCCCGCACCTGACCGATTGGAGCCGGTAGGTGACGCTGGGCTTGCGCACCTGCGCGAACGAGTGCTCGCCCCGGGCCTCGAGCAGCCCTCGAACGAAGATCGCCAGCCGCCTGAGCCCTGTGACGTCGAGTGCCCGGACCTGCGCGTAAAGATCCTTTTCGACGCTCATCGACTGGCGAAGAGGGGCCGGGGGCCGCGCTGGTCCTCGAGGCTCCAACCTTGGGGCGGAGTGATCGCATTGGCGCAGCGCTCGCACAAGACGTAGAGGTGAGGCGAAAGGTCGCCGGCCGGAGCGTCGCCGATCAGGGCGCGCTTGGTTGAATAGTCGTAGGAGAGGACGGCCACCCCGGTGGTCGCGCACCTTGGTTTGGAACAAAGCCGCATTTTGGAGAGGCTACGCGCGGCCTTGGCCCGAGGGCCGGAATTAGACGACGGAGAGCTTGGTGAAAGCGATCGCCGAGCCACCCAGCGCGATCAAGCCGTAGGCGATGACGAACCACGGCTTGGGATCGTGGCCGGTGAAGGGCAGATTCCCTGCGCCGTTGGAGGAGCCGTTCGCATTCGACCCGCTGGAGCCTTGGTTCGAGCCCTGGGATCCGTTGGAGCTCTGAGACCCGGTCGACGAGTTAGAGCCCGAGTTCGATGCGTTCGAAGACGACGACGAGCTCGACCCGTTGGATGCCGACGACGAGCCCTGTGCGCCACTCGGGTTGAAGGGACCGCCGCCACCCGTCACGGTCGTGCCGGTCCCGTTGTTCGAGTTCGCCGGGGGATCGAAAGGATCGTGCGCGAGGGCCGGAGCGCTGCATACAAGGACGATCGCGGAGGTAAGGATTGTGGCGAAAAGAAGCATCTGAAGTTTGCGCATCGGAAAACTTTACTGCGCTTCGGGGCGAACGCCCAGTCAAGGTTCCGCCGCCCTTTAGGGTGAGACCGACACGAGGAGGACATCATGGCAACCGCCGATCTAGGCGATTCGCAGCTTCACTACCGAGAGTTCGGCGAAGGCGACCCCGTTCTCGGGATCATGGGCTATTCGCTGGACAGCCGTTATTGGGCGGGCCAGGTTCCGGCCGTCACCAAGAGCCATAAGTTCATCACCTTCGACAATCGATCGATCGGGCGCTCGACCGGGTCCCCGCCCACGACGATCGACGAGATGGCCAACGATGCGGTGCGCCTGCTCGATCACCTAGGGATCGAGAAGACGGTCGTCTTCGGTGTCTCGATGGGCGGCACGATCGCGCAGCGCTTGACGCTCGATCACCCCGATCGCGTATCTGCATTGATCCTCGGGGTGACGTGGGCCCGGCCGATCGAGTTCATGCGCCGCCAGCACGCAGTCGCGAGGTCGTTCCTCGAGAAAGAGGGATCCAGCCAAGAGCTGCTCGAGATAACGATGATGCGAATGTTCACGCCGCGGTTCTTCGAGATGGGGCGTGAGGCCATCGATCAGATCATCGCCTCGTTCACGGCTGCACCGGGGAGCCCGGAGGTGCCGTCGCCGGATTCACTTCGGGGGCAGCTCGACGCGATGGACAAGCACGACACGTTGGCAGACCTGCCGTCGATCTCGTGTCCGACTCTGGTGCTCGGCGGCAAGATGGACATGCTCGTCCCTTACTTCGCCGCCGAAGAGATCGCCGGGGCGATCCCGGGCGCCAAGTTCGTGACCTTCGAGACCGGCCACGCCTGCATGATCGAGGAGCTGGACGCTTTCAACGGCGCGATCTCGGATTTCCTAGGGTCTCTGTAGCGCCGGCGGCTTGTGTAACGAGGCGTACATAAGAAGGTTTTGTAATCTCGCTCGCCGTGGATGACCTTTTTGGGCGTTTCCCCGCCTTGGTCGGAGCCGCAGGGCTCATCGTGCTCGGCTCGGTTGCTGCCGCCGTCGGAGGGGCAGCCCCCGTGCCGCAGAGGGTCGAGGTAACGGTCGCAGCGGTAGTGATCGAGCTCTATCTCGCGTTCGGAGCCGCGACCGAGCGGGTTTGGGCGGTCGGTCTCGCGCTGATCGACGCGGGGGCCTTGGTTGTCGCTTTCCGGCTCCACCACACCACCGACAAGCTCTTGCTGGGCGTGCCGGCGATCGCGGCTTTGGCTCTGGCGATAATCCACATCATCACGATGGACACTGGGCCCGAAGCTCAGCCTCCACCGGAATCGGCCACGGAGGTGACTTGATGGGATGGGTCTCGAGGTTACGCGAACGCAAAGCGCAACGCCGCGCCGAAAGAGCGAAGTCGAAACGACAGGCAGGTGCAGAGCCCTATCTCGAACGGCTGGGCGAAACGAAGGTCGATCAATTCACGAAGACGAAGGGTCAAAAGTAGTCCATCGATCTGACCTTTTTGCAATCAAGCCCGGAAATCGAAGCGATTCTCCGAAAGGTCCAGGCATCGCCGCACCTGATCGACGAACGCGGGCTGCTTGGCGCGACAATCGGCATCGGTCACGTGAAGCATTTGCCACCCCATGGCCGTGACCGCGTTTCGCCGAAGTAGGTCCCTCTTCCATACCTCGCGGCCGTGGTGATATGCGTATCCATCGACTTCGATCGTCAGTCGCGCAGCCGGATAAGCGAAATCCACCCGAGCCAGCGCCTTGCCATCGGCACGGATCACGAACTGCCGTACAGGCTCGGGCAATCCTGCTGCTCTCAACTTGCCGAGGACGCGAGCTTCGAGCGGACTTTCCGTAGGCACGTAACCGATCGGGCGCGCGGCTAGTAGACGAGATAGGACCGCCACTCCTTTTCGTCCTCTCGTATCCATGCGACTGATCTGCCACCGCAGCCGCGGGAGCGACACAAGGCCCACCCGCAGAGACAGGTCGAGTGCTTCCTCCACTCGATCTTCATCAACGACAGCGCCGAGGTCGGCAAGAGTTCGCGCCGCAGTCGTCACCGGGATGTCCTGCCAGTAGGTGACGTCGCACTGAGAAAGCTCACGGGCGTAGTGGACGGTGACGCCGTCAGCCCGCCGGGACGAATCGCACGCAGCGATCTCGAGGATGTTCGGGGCATTGAGGATTCCGTGTAGCCCCGCAGCCGCGCGATGAGAAACCGCTGATCGAGGACACCACAACGTTGCAGCCTTCAGTCGACCATGCAAGGTTGTCCCCAGCGAACTCACTGAGTACACGGTCGGAAAAACGACGCTCCACGAACCGATGGATAGGCGGCGTTGGATAGAGGACGTTGAGATGCCCAGATCCAGTGCCTGCGATCGCGCAATCACACCGAACTGACGCCGGGCCAACTCGATGCACCGTCTGTCCGCTTCTCTCATTGCTAAAAGCTAGGAGACCGGTGTGACAATCCCGACGGTTTCCGCAATTCAACCCGTTATGCGGGCCTGATCTACGAAAGGTCGCGGCATCCAAGCGCGGACGAAGGCTGGAGGTGAGTGAGTGAGTGAGTGGCTGGCTTAGGACGGCAGGCCAAAGGCCGCACAAAAAATGTACCCCGCAGTGGCTTTCGGCCGAGGCCTACTCACCTCTACGAGGTACCCGAATATTTTAATCCGCCCGCGATGCCCCACTCAAGAGGGTTGCCTCACTTTTGTTCGCGTTCTGAGCAGCCCTCTCGCGCTCTAGAGATAGCTCCGCAAGCTCCATAGCTCGGGATAGAAGCGCTTGTCGAGCGTTGTCCGAAGGTACGACGCCCCGGTGGACCCGCCCGTCCCCGTCTTGGACCCGATCTGCCTCTCCACCATCAAGACGTGTCGCTGCCGCCACAGAGAGAACAACTCGTCGTGGGTCAGGAGCTCTTCGGACAGATCGAAAAGGTCGCCGTAGTCGTAGCGCTCGTGCGCGATCTTCACCAGCGTTTGCCGTCGCACCGATTCCTCGTTGGCGGGCATCGGTAGTCCGGCCCGGTCCAGCAAACCGCAGAACGCGTCCCACAGCGTCGGCTCGTCCAGGCGACGGCGTAAACGTGACGCTTCCGCATCGTCGGAGGCCAGCCGCTCGAGATAGCGGGCATCCTTCAAGCCCGATAGGAATTCGATCTCGCGGAACTGAACAGATTGGAAACCGCTCGCCGGGGCGAGGTGAGTTCGGAACTGCAGGAAGTCCTGCGGGGACATCGACTCGAGCACTTCGATCTGCTGGATGAGCACGCGCTCGATCGAATGCACGCGGGCCAGGTAATAGCGAGCGCGTGCGATCGCACTCGCGTCCATCGCCTCGCGCGTCGCTTCGAGCTCCCATAAGAGCTCCTTGAACCACAGCTCGTAGACCTGATGGACGACGATGAACAACAGCTCGTCGTGCGCCGGAGGATCGGATAGCAGTTGCTGCAACGAAAGCAGCTCGGGAACCTTTAGGTAGCCCCCATAAGAGAGACGCCGGCCCTCCTCACCGAACTCGACGGAGCGCGGCGAGCCTTCGATCAACTGTAGGGCGCGGTCTGGACCGAGATGATGGTCGTGCCGATGTCGACTAGCGGGTACAGCTGCATCACGTCCTCGTTAGACATCCGGATGCATCCGTGGGACGCGTTGTGCCCGAGACTCGACAGCTCGGACGACGGGATGCCGTGGAAGCGGATCCCGGGTGCAGACCAGTAGAGAGCGCGAAGTCCCAATGGATTGTCGGGCCCAGGGGGGATCGATGCCGGCATGTCGGCGCCCCATCCATTGGGGGCCGGGTTGATCCACTCGGGATCCTCGACTTTGGCGATCACGTGGAAGGTGCCTTGCGGGGTCGGATAGATCGATTGTCCGGTCGCGACCGTGTACGTGTGAGTGATCTTGCCGTTCTGATAGAGGTACAGCTTGTTCTCGCCAATGTGCAGCAACAGCACGGTCTTGAACGCGTCGGTCGTGACTTTCGGCTCGACCGTGGCGACCGGAAGCTTCACGTGATCGCCATTCGTGCGAAGGGCTCTACGGAATCCCGTGACAGCTTTCTGAACCTTTACTGTTCTTCCCGTTTGCTCATGCACGACGTGGACCCAGTTGTCCGAGTAGTCGATCGACGCGTCCTGCGCCTCTTGATCGAAGGTCGTCGCGAGCCCATGCACGAAGGTCTCGACGCCATGTCTGGGATATCGGAACGCGACGGGTCGGTCGAATCCCAAACCGGTGCCGAGCACACGCATCGAAGCACGCTTTATGAACGACGCGCGGCGGCTTGCTTCCAGAGCTTGATTGACGAGCGCGCGCGCATTGCTGCGCGCGCCGAGTTGCTTGGCCGTGACATGCCACGTTCGGTTATGCCAGGTGACGGTGATCTTTCGGTGAAGCTGTGGTCGGACGGCCTGACGAACCGCCTTCATCGCCTGCGATGCAGTCATGCCTCCGAGGTCGGTGCCTGCGATGGTCGCGCCCGGCAGGATCTTGCCGCGGTACTGATGCGTGAACCCGTACGTCGCGTACGACACGCCGGCCATTCCCAGAGTGAGAAGCCCGACCGCGATGGCTGCCCAGATCTTGCCCTTGCGGCCCGGACGCCACTGCCACCAGTGGCCCTGGCCCACTTGGATCTCCGGCGGGGTTTGGACCTTTACCTCCGGAGCAACTATCGCGGCGGTCGGCTCGGCAACCGGTCCCTCGACCACTGCCGCCTCGACCTCTCCTAGTTCGGAGGTCTCGCCCTCAGGGTCAGCTTCGGCCTCGTCCGGCTCGACGGCGTCGTCCAATTGGGCCACAGCTTCGACAGGTGCTAACTCAGCGTGGTCCAGCTCGGCGACAGGTTCAATAGGCGCGGAAACTTCGGCGGCGTCGTCGACCGCCGCCTCTGGGGCCTCTACGGCCTCTATCTGCTCGGTTTCTTCCTGCGACTCAGACGGATCCATCTATCTCCTCGGCCCGCTTCTTGACCGCTGCACGGGTTAACTGTGTATAGATAGCAGCTTACAGACGACGGGAACATCACCCCCAAGGGTGGAATTCCCCATAAACAACGATTTCGACGCTCCCAACAGCCAACAAGTTTCCAGCGTTACAAGCCAGATTCCAGGTCCGCCGCTGAATAAGAGGCGCGATTCCAACGCCCACTAGGGGCTGGCATCCACGTCTCCCAGCGAAAAACTAGTGATAGATGCGAGGGTCGAGCGCAGACTCGCCGCTGGTCTGACGGGCGAAACCGACACCTGTCTTGATCGTGCCCGGCCGGTTGTTGTCCGACCACACGACCTCGGGATGGCCCGTCGGGTCGACTGCAACCTTGAAGAAGTCGAGCAGGGAACGGTCAGACGATGAGCCCGGAGCGACCCCACAGAGAGTGCCGAGGGTACAGATCCCGCCGATGTGGTTGATGTGGTCACTTGCGTTCGCAACCTGAACATCGGGGTGCGGGTTCGACTTACCGCTCTGGTTCACCAAGCCACGGACCTGAGCGACCTTGACTACCCACTGGGCCTTGTCATCGTCTTTGTTCTTGTCGTCCGAGTGATACCAAGCAACGACTGCGACTCCCGGCCCTCCGCCGGCGACCCAACCGAACAGGTCAGAACCACCTTTGTCGTCGACCATGAACGGCTTGCTCCACGTCTGGCCGTGATCCGTGGACTCCTGCAACCAGACGTGCATCGGCTCGCCCTTGTGCGCGTGCCCCGAGTAGACCGCGTAGACGTTTCCGGCTTTGTCCACGCCACTCGACATCCAGAAGTTTCCGTAGTTGGCGTCGGCTGCTCCCGGGTTGACTTCGTAGTCGTTCCACGTTGCGCCGTGGTCGGTCGAAACACTCATGTGGATCGTCGAGATCGGCGGTGTGCCGTACGTCGTGTCGGTCGTGTCGAGCCGGCTCACTCCGTAGAGCGCGTAGACGTTGCCTTTGCCGTCGGCGGTTATGCCGCCGATGGAGGTGCCGTTGCGAGCGCTCTCTCCTGCAGTGGTCGGCTGCGAATAGATCGTGTGTGGAGGCGAGAAGGTCTTCCCGCCGTCATTCGAAACCGCGACGAGCATGGTTCCGGATGCAAGCTCGTGCCATGCCAGGTAGACCGTATTCTTGCCCTCGGCCGCCAGCCACTCACGGTCGGCGGAGCCGTCCACGAACGTCTCCTGCGGGAACGTCTTGCCCTTGTCGGTCGACTTCCAGACCGAGATCCCGTCGATCTCAAGGTCGCCGACGTATACCGTCCCGTTCTTTGCGACGGCTACCTCGGAGTCCTCACCCGACGTGAAGGTTCCGGGCGACGAGTTGCTCGGCGTCACCGTTGGCAGCTGTGTCCACGTTTTGCCCTTGTTGTCGGAACGAGCAAGAACGGCGCCGCCCTGGCCCGGGGTGGTCACGTAGACCGTCCCATCGGAACCGATCGCGAGGCCCGGCTCGCCGTAGGACGACGTGTAGGCGTAGGTGTTCTTCGAAAAACGCATCGGACCGGGACGACCACTCGCCTCCGGCGCGATCAGAAGCCCGATAAGGGCTGCCGAGAGAACTGTGGCCAGGACCACACGAGTAACCGAACGACGCATCTGATTCCTCCTCAAAGACTCATTCACGAGCCCTCCTCAAGGACCCGTGCAGCAATGAGGTTCGCCGGGGGCCATCTCTCTCCTGCGAGCCATCCAGGTTGCGCACGCGCCCACCGGTAAGCCACGATGGCCCGATGGACGTCGCTGAATCCCTGCTCGATCTGGTCGGCGGCACTCCCTTGCTGCGTCTGAACAGGTTCGGCGCCGGGCTCGAATGCGATCTGCTCGGAAAGCTCGAGATGCTGAACCCCGGCGGCAGCGTGAAGGACCGGATCGGCATGCGCATGATCGAAGCGGCTGAAGCCGAGGGCAAGCTCAGGCCCGGTGGGACGATCATCGAACCGACGTCCGGCAATACGGGAGTCGGCCTGGCCATCGCGGCTTCGCTAAGCGGCTATCGCTGCATATTCACGATGCCGGACAAGATGAGTCAGGAAAAGATCTCGTTGCTGCGAGCGTACGGAGCAGAGGTCGTGATCACGCCGACTGCGGTCCCCCCGAATCGCCCGAGTCTTACTACCGCGTCGCGGACCGGCTGACCGA
>JBHELU010000153.1:0-3479 GCA_046262955.1 Actinomycetota bacterium
AAGAGAGGTCTGGTGCTCGTAACGGGCATCACCGGGTCCGGTAAGTCCACGACGCTTGCCGCACTTGTCGACTCGATCAACATGCGCCGGCACGATCACAGCATCACGATCGAGGATCCCATCGAGTTCCTTCATAAGCACAAGACTTCGATCGTCAACCAGCGTGAGGTCGGAGGCGACACGCACAGCTTCCAGGCAGCGTTGAAGCACTCGCTTCGACAGGACCCCGACGTGATCCTTGTCGGCGAGATGAGAGACCTCGAGACGATCCAGACCGCGTTGACTGCGGCCGAAACGGGCCACCTCGTGTTCGGCACCTTGCACACGCAAGACGCGCCACAGTCCGTCGACCGTGTGATCGATGTGTTCCCACCGCACGCGCAGCAACAGATCAGAGTGCAGCTCGCGTCCACCCTGATGGGCGTGGTATCGCAGCAACTCGTTCCCACACGGCAGGGGACCGGTCGTGCGGTTGCAGCCGAGGTGCTGTTCGCAACTCCGGCCGTTCGCAACCTGATCCGTGAGGGCAAGACCCACCAGATCTACACCTCGATGCAGGCGGGTGGTGCCTTCGGGATGCGTGTGATGGACCAGAGCCTCGCCGAGTTGGTCAAGGCCGGAACCATCACGCAAGAGGTCGGCCTCGAGCATGCACATCACGTCGAAGAGTTCAACCGCTTGACCGGAAGGACGTAAGACGATGGTCGAGTCCTACGCATACCGAGTCAGAAGCCGTGACGGCCGCATGGTCGAGGGCTCGATCGAAGCCGACGGTGAAGGCGCTGTAGCAACGCGTCTGCGCGCACAAGGGCTCATCCCGATCGAGATCACCCGTGAGGGCAAGGTCTCGATGAAGACCGAACTGCGGATCTTTCCGCAGCGGGTAAAGCTCAAGGATCTCGCGATCTTCTCGCGCCAGTTCGCGACGATGATCCACTCGGGTCTGTCGCTGCTTCGCGCGCTTGCGATCCTTGCCGACCAAACCGAGAACACGTTGCTTGCCAAGAGCATCCTCACGGTGAAGGAAGACGTCGAGAAAGGGTCGAGCCTTTCTGCGGCGATGTCCAAGCATCCCAAGGTGTTCAACAAGCTCTACTGCGCGATGGTCAAAGCAGGAGAGACCGGTGGTCAACTCGACCTCGTCCTGCGACGTGTCGCCGACACGTTCGAGGCCGAGCACAACCTCCGGCAGAAGATCAAATCTGCGATGACGTACCCGATCGTGGTGAGCGGCATCGCAGTGCTGCTGTTGACGGTGATGTTGATCTTCATCGTTCCGGTCTTCGCCAAAATGTTCAAGAGTTTGGGCGGGACCCTTCCACTGCCCACACAACTATTGGTGAGCATGAGCCATGCTGCGAAATTCGCGGTTCCACTTTTGGTGGTCGCCGCGGTGGTCGGGAGAATCGTCTACAAGAAGACGCGGGCCGCCAATGCCGAGGTTCGACTGCGGACCGATCAGGCTAAGTTGAGGATCCCGATCTTCGGCCCCCTGTTCGTCAAAGTGGCGATGTCCCGCTTCACCAGAACCCTCGCACTGCTTCTGCGAGCGGGCGTACCGGTCCTACAGGCGCTCGACATCGTGGCGGACACCTCGGGCAACGAGGTCCTCGCACGGGCGTCGTTCGCGGTGCGTGAGAGCGTGCGCAAAGGTGAGTCGATGCACACGCCGCTTGCCCGGCACCCGGTCTTCCCACCCATGGTCGTGCAGATGCTCGCCGTCGGCGAGGACACCGGAGCCGTCGACGACATGCTCGAGAAGGTGGCCGACTTCTACGACCGCGAGGTCGAGTCGACCACCGAGTCGCTGACCGCTCTGATCGAGCCGCTCATGATCGCCGTGCTCGGCGGCATCGTCGGGGGCATGGTCATCGCCCTCTACATGCCGATGTTCAAGATCTACGACCTCATCAAGTAGCTCTGGGCTCCCGTAAGGGGTCCGACTACGTAAAAACCGCAGGTCAAGACATCGGTCTCGCGCGCCGAAATAGGGACAAGGGGCGGAATCGGTCCTGGGACCGATTGATCGATTGCTTGGGAGAGGTCCATGACGCGGTTAAGAAAGAGCGACGAAGGGGGGTTCAGCCTCCTCGAGCTGATTGTCGCCGTTGCGATCGGCCTTGTGATGATGTCGGTCGCCGTCATCGCGACCAAGCGCTACTACCAAGTGCGTGCTCTGCAAGGGGCACAAGACCAGGTCGTTTCCCAGATGCGGAGCGCCCAGCAGCGGGCGATGTCGGAGAGTTACCCCAACGTGTACGGCGTTCGCTTCGAAAAGGGCACCAACCGTTGGAGCGTCGTCAAGGTCGACGCAACCTCTGCGGCGTGCACCGTCGTGTACTCCTACACGTTCGAGGGGGGCACGACTGTCGATTCGGCCGGAACTTCGTTCCCGGCTTACTCGACGTGGTCTACGGCCTGTCAGAACGCGGCCCCCGGGAACTCCGCCAATGATCAAACGATCTTCTTCTTCCCCAGCGGGAGCTCGAGCGCGACGAGCCCCGGGGGATCCACCGTGAAGCTGATCAATAACCAAACCGGCAAGTTCAACAACACGACGGTAATGCCCCTAACCGGTCGGGTGGTGCGCACATGAAACGCTTCGATAGGCAGTCCGAAGATGGCTACAGCTTGATCGAGATGCTCATAGCCCTCGTTCTGTTCGGGCTCGTCTCGGGCGGCTTCTATCAGGTGCTCCTGGCGCAGACGAAGGCCACCAATACCACCAGGGCGGGCACGCATATCTCGGAGGAAGCGCGGCTCGGATTCAACCGGATGGTCCGTGACGTCCGTGAAGCGGATTCCGTCAGTGCCGCATCCATCAATGCTTCCACCGGTGCCGCGTCGTTCACGGTCAAGGTGAACTACAACAACGACTCTCAGTACACGAGCGACGAGATCCTTACCTACACCTATGACCCCGTTGCAAAGACGATCTCGTTGAACACGGTTGGCGGCACCCCCGAGGTCCTGATGTCCGGTGTCAGCCCCGCGGGCAACACAACCGCGGCGTGTCCCGTGGCCACATATGCGACCGGGTGTGTGTTCTCGTACTTGAGCAGCTACCTCGACTACGACTGGAACAGCGACGGCTTCACCACATGGCAGGAGCTCGACGACTCGAGCTGCGCGGCCCACGGCATCACCGGCGTAGGAGACTGCAATGGCGGAGGCGGTGCAACAGGCCAAGTCCTTGACTCGGCGGAATGGCCGTACATAACGACGATCTCGTTCGCCATTCGGGTCACGGACGGAACTCGCTATACAGACTTCATCGACCGGGCACAGATGCGGAACCGGGTTTGACCCGCCGCCGATCTCGGCTTGGCATGAAGTCTGAGGACGGGTTCTCGCTCGTCGAGGTCATGGCGTCGATGGTCATCTTCACGATCATCACGCTGGGCATCGCGCCTTTGATGGCGATATCTCTGCGCGGGACCAACACGGGGCGCATCGGAACGGTGGGCAAAGAGCTCGCT
>JBHELU010000154.1:0-4138 GCA_046262955.1 Actinomycetota bacterium
CTTACGTTCCTGCCCCTGAACCTTGTGGAACGCGATCACCGCGTCGTAGGTCTTTTCGTCGTAGCTGCGGTCGGCGCGCGGCAGGTAATAGCCGAGCTCGATGAGGCGCCTCTCGAGCGTCTTTACGTAGTAACCGTGCGACCCGGTCGAGAGATACGGGGCCGACGCGGTGCGGGTCCGGGATCGGTCGATGCCCCGGGTTAGTACCGGCTGCTTGACGATCGTCTTCGCTACGTAGGTTCCGGGGGCCGGGATCTTGAACTTGGTTGTTTCGCGCGAAACGTCCCCTTTGAAGGAGTGCGATCGCACTACGTGTCCGGACCGAACCAGTTCGAACGTGACTTTGGAGTCTTCCGACGCAGGCTTGATATCGGCCCGCACTGTCGCCTTGTGAAACAGACGAACTTTTCCAAGTGACGTATGGACGATCGGCATCACTGCGATGCGATGCGGCGCACTGGTCGCGGTCGTCCACATCGTGCGGACCTTCAGGTTGTGATGAGGATGAACGGTGACCGAGTACTTGCCCTTGTCGTCGGTCGTCGCAGTCTTGACGACGCGGGCGTGACTATCGGTAATGGTGACCGTCTGCCCCGAGCTTGCCGGCGAGATCTCCCCGGAGAGCCGAACCTCGTGCCCGAATGTGATGCGATGCCCCGACACCGCAAGAGTGACCGACGGATCCTGGGAGCGTGTTCTCGCGATTGCGGTCGGCGTGGCAAGAAGGACGATTGCCATCGCGACTGAAAGCCCGCGGAGGACGAGCCTCATGGAGGGGACCCTTTGCAATTAAGCGACCCGGAAAACCCCGAGCGAAGCGAGGCGTGGGGGTCGCTTAGCAAGAGCGGAGCGAGGTCCCCGAGGGAGGCCTCGTCCGACGTGGGCGGACGGATGCTCAGCTGCTACAGGCTCGAGCCGCCCTTTGGATTCTTCGCCTTCTTCGCGGCCCGCTTCTCCTTGAGGCTCTTCTTGGCCTCTTTCTTTGTCGACTTCGAGCCCTTGTCCTTGTTGGCCATGTCGCCTCCTTGGTAGTTGATGTCTGTTCTCAAATCATGCGGCCCCGGCAAGGACTTGCCAAGGCTCTTCGGACTCAGCGCATCCGGGCCCTCGCCTTGCCCTCCTTGCCGAGCTGCTTCCAGCGCTTGCGGGCCTCGATCGCCAGGCGCTTGTCCTTCCGTGCGGCCATGGCGGCGAGCTCCCGCTCTTGCTTGCGATAGCTCGTGAGCCGGCCGGCGTCGAGCGAGCCATCTTCGGCTGCGGCCCGCACTGCGCACCCCGGCTCGTGGCTGTGGGTGCAGTCGCGGAAGCGGCACTCGGCTGCAAGCTCGGCGATGTCCGAGAACGTCGAATCCAATCCGTCGGAATCCCACAACTGCAGCTCGCGCATTCCCGGTGTATCGATCAGACAACCTCCGGATGGGAGCGCGATCAGCTCGCGATGCGTCGTCGTGTGGCGGCCTTTGCCGTCCCACCGGATCGCCTGGACGGTCATGATCTGCGAATCCGTAAGCGCGTTGACGAGGCTCGACTTGCCCACGCCACTGGGGCCGAGGATCGCGCCCGTCGTCTCGGGGCCGAGCCGAGCCGCGACCTCGTCGATCCCTTCGCCCGTCGTGTTGCTCACGGCGATGACGTCTACTCCGAGTGCGACCGCCATGACTTCATCGATGGCAGCTTCGACGTCGTCGCACAGGTCGGCTTTCGTCAACACGACGATCGGAACCGCGCCGGAGTCCCATGCCACCGTCAGGTAGCGCTCGATGCGCCGGAGGTTCGGGCGGTCGTCGAGCGCTGCTGCAACCAGAACCAGATCGACGTTCGCGGCGATGGCCTGGCCCTCGGACTCCAAGCCGGCAACTTTGCGAACCAGTGCCGAGCGACGGGGGAGCACTGCTCGGATCACACCTTGATCGGGAGCAATGAGCTCGACCGCTACCCAGTCGCCGACCGCAGGAAGCTCGTCGCGGCCGAGCGCATCGAAGCGCATCTTGCCGGTGACGATCGCGGTGATCTCGCCGGTTTCGGTGATTGCGGCAAGGGAGCCGCGGTGCTCGGCCGCGATCCTGGCCGGCACCAATAGTTGGTCCATTTGGTAGAGCTCGAACTGCTTCTGCAGCTCGGGCGAATAGCCCACATCAGATAGATGCAAGGGGATGGTCCTCCTCTTATGGGGGCCGGGCTGCTCGAAAAGCGAGGCTCGGCGAAAACGGAAAGGGAGCGTGGGCGCTAAATAGCGCCTAGACCTGGGATTCCTTCCTCATCGTTGGCTCCTTTCCGTCTGGTGCAGATCAGAGGCCGGACTGAAAAGCATTATGACCGGCCCGCCTGAGATGTCTAGAGGAATGTCACGGTTGTGACAGCGGCGTGTCACAGGTGAGCCTCGCCAGGACTGGGGTAAGCCAAATTGCTTACTCAGGGGGAATTGAGGGGTATGTCCTAGTTCACCGGCGCGAACAGGAGGGAACACGGTCATGGTCACTCGAGCACTTCGAGCAGTCGCAATCCTTACCGTCGTAGCAACCGGTGCGGCTCTGACAGCCTCATCGACGCTTCCGACGACCCTTCGTCACTCGAGCAAGGTCGCCGCTGCGCAATGGAAGGCATCGCGAGAACACCAGCCGGAGGAAAAGGCGGAGCTCCTTGCCGGCGGGCGGCAACAGCTTGCGATCCAAGCTGCTCCTCACAAGAGAGTTCCGGCGCATAGCTTCTTCACCGCGACGCAACAAGCGAGGAAGATCAAGAGCCGCCGCTCGAGCAAGCCCGATAGCCACACATGGCACCTCTACGGAAAGACGCCTCTGAATTCCGATATCGCCGGTTACACGTCGACCGCCGGATACGGGCTCGAGAACCTGTCGGGCCGAATCACTAACTACGCGTTGATCCCGGCAACCGCGAACTCGCCCGACATCGTGATCGCGTCCGAGTCGTACGGCGGTGTGTGGGAGACACGGGACCTCGGCAAGCATTGGAAGTCGATCGGCAACAAGCTCCCGACGCAGGTCGTCGGCGCGGTCGGTTACACGAAAGCGCTCGGCGGAACAATCATCGCCGTTACCGGTGACGGATCTTTCGGTCGTTACTCGCGAGCGGGGGCCGGCGCGTACTGGACGAACAACAACGGTAAGAAGTGGCACCACTCGAGGGGACTTCCGTCGGACGCATTCGCGTTCAAGGTCGCGGTCGACCAAGCGCACCCGAAGATCGTGTACGCGGCGACCGGCGGCGGGTTGTTCCGCTCTACCAACGCGGGCCGCAGCTTCAAGAACGTGAAGCTTCCGACCGGACCGTGCAAGGGCAAACCGATGACTGCAAAGTTCTGCTTGCTCGCGAACCAGGTGACCGATGTCGTTGTCCAGCCCAAGGGCGGATCGTCGAGCACGAAGGGCGGCGCAGTGCTCGCTGCAGTTGGCTGGCGCGACGGAGCAAAGACGTATCCGAATGGGAAGCCTCAGTCTCCGAACAACGGCCTTTACTCGTCGGCGACCGGAAAGCCGGGCAGCTTCAAGAAGCTCGCCGCAACCGGTTTCGCGTCGCAGGACCGCATCGGACGCGTCGCACTCGGCGAGGCGATCGGAGCGGATCAGGATCACAACTACGTGTACGCGGCAGTGCAGGACGCCGTGCTCGACCAGGGTGGCACGCCGGCCGTGGACGTCCCCGGTGGCCCGGCGCCTGCTCACGCGCCGACGGTGTTCAACGGGATCTACGTGTCGAACGACTTCGGACAGACGTGGGTCGAGATGTCCGACGAGTCGCAGCTGCAGCAACCCGCGTCCGGCTCTGCTCTTGCCGGGGTCGCGCAATCTTCGAACTACGGACCCGGCGTTCAGTCTTGGTACAACCTCTGGATCCAACCGGACCCCTCGAGGCAGGTAAACGGCGTCCCGACGAGGCTGTTGTTCGGCCTCGAAGAAGTGTGGATGAACGACGACACTCAGGTGCCTCAGACGGGACCGTCCAATTTCCACGTCGTCGGCCGCTACTACGCGGGGACCAGTTGCGTGTTCCTGCAGACCGGCCTGCCGGTGTGCCCCACTAACCGTGACGAGGCGCTCGACACGACGACGACCACCCACCCCGACCAGCACGCGGCGATCTTTGTGCCGCACAAGGATGGGGGCGTAACGCTCTTCGC
>JBHELU010000155.1:0-12781 GCA_046262955.1 Actinomycetota bacterium
GTGCATCCCGTAGGTGTTCATGTAATACGGGAAACGGCTGGAACAACCGATGCCTGAGACCCACACGATCTTCTCTCGCGGGATGCCGAGCTCGGGCATGATCCCTTGGACGGCAGCGATGATCGCGTAGTCGCCGCAACCCGGGCACCAGCGGAGCTCCTGATCCGAAACGAAGTCTTGGCGCGTAAGTGTTGCAACACCGCCGGATGCTTCGGTGATGCCTCGTTCTGTATTCAGTTCCTCGAAACCGTTTCCTTCTGCCATCACAAGTGCTCCATGATCCGTTCCGCGAGATCTCCTGCCCTGAACGGCAGCCCGCGAACCTGATTGATACCGATCGTTTCGATCAAGAACTCCGAGCGGAGGATCTTCGACAACTGCCCCATGTTCATCTCGGGGACAACGACCTTGTCGAAGCGAGACAGAACCTCACGAGTGTTCTTGGGAAGCGGGTTGAGGTGACGGAAGTGTGCGCGAGCCACTTTCTTCTTCTGAGCGCGCACCCTGCGTATGGCGGCGCCGATCGCGCCGTAAGTCGACCCCCATCCAACGACGATCGTGTCGGCCCCTTCGTCGGCGTCGTAATCGAGGGGATCGATGTCTTCTTCGATCGCCTTGATCTTCGCCTGGCGCAGCAGCGTCATCAGGTGGTGGTTCTCGGGGTCGTACGAGATGTTGCCGGTGCCGTCGGCTTTCTCTAGACCGCCGACGCGATGCTCCAGCCCCGGCGTTCCCGGGATCGCCCACGGCCGCGCAAGCGTCTCGTCGTCGCGCAGGTACGGCCAGAAGTCCTCACCAGCATTCGGCTGCGACGCAAAGGTGAGCGAGATGTCGGGCAGCTTCTCGATCGCAGGGATCCGCCACGGCTCGGCACCGTTCGCGAGGTAGCCATCAGACAGCAAGATCACGGGTGTCATGTATTTCAGTGCGATCCGAGCCGATTCGATCGCGGCCCAGAAGCACGAACCGGGCGAGTAGGAAGCGACGATCGGCAGAGGAGCTTCGCCGTGCCGCCCGTACATGGCGTGCAACAGGTCCGACTGCTCCGTCTTCGTCGGCAGACCCGTCGAGGGTCCGCCGCGCTGGATGTCGACCACGATCAGCGGGAGCTCCAGCGAGATGGCAAGCCCGACCGTCTCGGACTTGAGATCGAGGCCCGGTCCCGATGTCGTCGTTACACCGATGTGACCGGAGAACGCGGCACCTAACGCCATGCCCACCGCGGCGATCTCGTCTTCGGCTTGCACGGTGCGCACACCGAAGTTCTTGTGCCGGCTGAGCTCGTGGAGGATGTCGGATGCCGGAGTGATCGGATAAGAACCCAGGAACAACGGAAGCTTGGCCTGCACGCTTGCCGCGACAAGGCCGAGCGCCAGGGCCTGGTTACCGGTGATCCTGCGGTAGTGACCCGGCGCAAGGGTTGCCGGCTTCACCGCGAAAGCAGTTAGCTCGGCGGTCTCTCCGAAGTTGAAGCCCGCCTTCAGCGCAGCGACGTTCGCTTGCGCGATCGCCGGCTTCTTTGCGAATTTCTTCTCGAGCCACGCGATCGTCGGCTCCAACGGACGTCCGTACATCCACGACACAACACCGAGCGCCAGCATGTTCTTCGAGCGCTCGGCCTCCTTCTTGCTGACGCCCGACTCCTTGACGGCCTGAACCGTCATGGTAGTCATCGGGATCTTGTAGATCTGATACGAGTCAAGCGTGCCGTCTTCCAGTGGATTACTCGAGTAGCCGGCCTTCTCGAGGTTGCGATCCTCGAACGAGTCCGTGTTGAGGATCAGCAATCCGCCGGGCATCAGGTCTTTGAGATTTGCCCTCAGCGCCGCGGGGTTCATCGCAACCAGCACACCGGGTTGGTCACCCGGGGTCAGGATGTCGTAGTCGGCGAAGTGGATCTGGAAGGCCGAGACCCCCGCCAATGTGCCGGCCGGAGCTCGGATCTCGGCCGGATAGTCGGGGAGGGTCGCGAGGTCGTTTCCGAAGAACGCAGAGACGCTGGTGAAGCGGTCTCCCGTCAGCTGCATCCCGTCTCCGGAGTCTCCGGCGAAGCGAATGACTACCCGGTCTACTTCCTGGCGATCGACCTCGCGCTTTTCCGGCGAGGTGATCTGCGAGCTCATGGAGCGAAACCCCCGGTGGCTGGACGGTTAAGAAACCCCATGATAGCAGCGGCGGTTGGATGGACCCCCGTGAAATAGCAGGTCAAACGTCACATCGAACGACTAGGGGAAAACCTTCAAAGCGAGGATGTCGGAGCAGTCGACGGTAACGACACCGCGCTTGCGAGTGACGATCTGAAGTGTTGCGCCGCCGTCGGCTCGCGTCGATCCTTGGACCACACCGACGGCTTCCGAGAACGGATTGCGCGGGTCGTCGTGAAGCACGAAGCGGATAGAGATCTTGCGTCCGAGGTACTGCCCCCAATTGTCGTTCGGAGGCGTGAAGCGCTGGGAGCTCGTTACTCGCCGCGCTCTTCGGCGGGAGCGAACGGGCTCTCCATGGCTCCGCCCGATGCTTCGGGGTGCTCCTCGAACCACTGCGAGTTGACGGCCGTGAAGTTGGCCCACTCAGGCGGGATGTTGTCGGCCGGGAAGATAGCGTCCACCGGGCAGGCCGGCAGGCACGCGTCGCAGTCGACGCACTCTTCCGGGTGGATAAAGAGCTGTTCCTCGCCCTCGTAGATACAGTCAACCGGGCATTCGTCCACGCACGCCCGGTCCTTGACCCCGATGCAGGGCTCGGCGATGACGTAGGTCATTCATAACCTCCGGTTGGACCTGGTCTTTTCGACCGCGGCATCATACCCAGGGGCAAAGGACCCTCCATGTCAAATGCGCTCGTGAACGCCCTGAGGACCGAAGGCGCTAGCGCAGCGCGCCGTGGGCCTCATGTTCTAGGGCTCATGTTTTCGGGCGGTCACCCTCACGGGCCAGGAAGTCGTAGAGGCCCGTCCGGCGAGGGATCGACGTAGCGAAGTCGGGTGAGATCGCTTCCAGAACGTCGACCACGCGGCTGAGCGGCGGGGCCACGATCACTTCGGCCCTGTTCTTGCGGATCGCCTTGATCGTCTCGTCGACGACCTTTCCGGGAGACACCGTTCCGACGAGCTTGGGAGCGCGGTCGTTCGGCCCCCGAGATGCGAACATCCCGGTGTCTTCGACGAATCCCGGACAGATGGCCGACACGCCGATGCCGAGCGGCCGCAGCTCTTCCCGCAGAGACCACGAGAACCCGACCACGGCGTGCTTGGAAGCCGAGTAGATCGAGTTGTAGGGAACCGCCGTCTTCCCGGCGAGCGAAGCCATGTTCACGATATGGCCGCGGCCCGCCTGGATCATGTGCGGCACCGTGAGGCGCGTAAGCGCGGCGAGCGCCGTCACGTTGGTCCTGATCATCCAATCGATGTCGTCGAGCTCGAGCTCCTGGAACGCGCTGTACTTCTCGACGCCGGCGTTGTTGACGAGCAGTGCGGGGGGGCCGAGCTCTGAGACAGTCCTGTCGACCAGGTTGCGTAATTGTCCTGCGTCGTTGACGTCGGTGGCGACCGCGATGGCGCGCACTCCCGCAGCCGAAGCAACCTGTGCCACCGACTGGAGATCTTGCTCGGATCTTGCAGCGAGCGCCAGATCCATGCCCTCGCCTGCCAGTCGCTCCGCGATCCGGGCGCCGATCCCACGCGAAGCACCGGTGACTATGCCGACCGCGCCTTTCAGCTGGAACGTCATCGGAGCTTCAACTGCTGAAGGATCAGCCGGTCGACGACCCGGTCGGGCAGGTTCTTGATGGTCTTGATCATGCGAGCGTCCCAACCGACCAAGTAACGCGTCTTGGGTCGTCGTGAAGTGAGCGCGTGCTCGATCGCCTCCGCAACCTTCTCCGCCGGGATAGCGCGAGCTTCTTCTTTCGCGGCCGCGACTTTCGCTTTATCCATAGCGTCCCCGTACAGCTTGTGAGCTTCTGAGGGAAGGTCTTCGATCAGTTCGTTCGCCTGTCCCGTCCCCTTTTCCCATAGAGGAGTTGCGATGCTGCCGGGCTCGATCAGAGACACCTGGATGTCCCACGCCGACAGCTCCATCCGCAGCGAGTCGCTATACGCCTCCATCGCGAACTTGCTTGCGCAGTAGGGAGACATGAAGGGCAGCGAATTGCGTCCGCCGATCGAGCCGATGTTCACGATGCGACCCTTGGATGCGCGCAGCATCGGTAAGAACGCTTGCGTCATCGCCATGTGCCCGAACAGGTTGATCTCGAACTGCCGTCGAACCTCGTCGATAGGAACGAACTCGGCCGGCCCAGAGATGGTGATACCGGCGTTGTTAACTAGCCCTTGCAAAGGTTGGCCGGCAAGCTCGGCTTCGATGTGGTCTTTAGCTTTGGTGATCGAGTCGTGATCGGTGACATCGACCATCACTGGTGACATGCGATCGGTTCCCTCGCTGCGAAGCGACTCGGCGTCTTTCTCTTTCCTGACGCCGGCGAACACTCGGTGGCCTTTGCGGTCGCGGTAAAGGGCGCACGCGCGTCCGATCCCAGAGGACGCTCCCGTGATGACGATCGGTCCTTCTGTCGGTCCTTGTGCCATCAGCGTGCGCCTTTCTCTTGGTTCACGATCGTTTCTGCCGTTCTTTTCGAGAGCGCCATTATGGTCATCTGAGGATTCACCGCCACGCAGGACGGAAACGTGCTGGCGTCGGCCACCCATAATCCTTTGACGTGATGGTGCGCACCAAACGGGTCGACCACCGACCTCATCGGGTCCGTCCCCATCCGAGCGGTGCCCATCGGGTGGAATCCGGTGAGCCGAAGGTGCCCCGGTTTCAACGTTCGAGAGCGCAGCTGGCCCAGCTGCTCGGCGGGAGTCGGCGCGTCGAGGCCCGCAACGCCCAGGTAGAGCTTCTTCGCGCCGGCTTCCATCAATACCTCAGCCGCGACCGACAAACCGATCGCGATCCTGCGAGCGTCGAGCTCGTTGAGCCGGTACGTGGCTACTGCACCGCCCTTTCGCGGCGCGAACACGCGGCCCTTCGAGGTGTCGGAGACGTAGAACCCCAGCGTCGCAAGATCCGAGATATCGGCGAGCTCGCGCATCGCACGGGCCCCGATCCCCGGCAGCGATCCCGCGCCGACACCCGGAACCGATGTGGTGGCTTCGAACATCAACTCATGGCTGTCGAAGAACTGATCGATGTAATACGACTGCAACGTGCCTTTCCAGTAAGGGCCGCCGTCGTCCATCACGCCGCCGACGCCGGTCGCGGGATGCACGCGCAAGTTGCGGCCGGTCTGGCGCGACGGGTCTGGAACGTCACTTCGCGTCAGTAGTGCCGGGGTGAAGACCGCTCCCGCGGACACGACAACATGCCGCGCTTTGACGTACAGAGTGCCGCGCGTCCGACCCTTCGCGTCAAGGATGCTCGCAACGACTCCTGTTGCAACTCCCCCGGTGATCGACACGCGATCTACGCGGCATCCCGAGACGATTCGCGCTCCGGCCCGCCAGGCCCTCGGAAGGTAACTCACGTGCATCGCCTGCTTAGCATGTGTCGGGCAACCGAATGCGCACTGGCCACAGCCATGACAGTCGGTGATGTTGCGCAGCAACGGTCCTCCCGAATATCCGAGAGCGACCGCACCTTTGTGCGCGGCCATGCCGTTCGGTCCGAGCAAGTCCCATGGCACCGGACGAACGTTCAGGAATGCTTCGACGTCTTCGTAATAAGACGCGAGCTCACTCGGCGAGGTTGCATCGACGCCGTATTCGTCGCGCCACCGCGCCAGCACGCGATCGGGAGCGCGGAAGCAAGTACCGGAGTTGACTACCGTTGTTCCGCCCACGACCTTGCCCAGAGGAAGGGGCACCGGGGGCATGCCCCATGCCTGCGTAGTCCCGTTGTCGCGACAGAAACGCTGGAACCGCTCGAAAGGCGTACCGATCAAGTCGTCGTCGCTAACTGGACGTCCTTCTTCTACGACGATCACATCGAGGCCGGCCTCGGCAAGCGTCGCAGCGGTGACGGCTCCCCCGGCTCCAGATCCAACGACGACCACGTCCGCGCTGACGACGGTTCCGGTTGCAAGGTCGGGGTAGCGGATCGTTTCGAAGCGGCGATCGTCTTGAGAGCGCGCGTCGAAACTCGTAACGGCTGCTCTGTGGGCCGGGATCGCGTGCTCCGAGAGGGCAGGCCCCATCCTCTGGTAGTTGGGAGGCTCGGGTGGGGCAGGCCGCGCCCGGAGCCTTTCTATAGAGATGGGCTCGGACGTCCCGCGGGGGACATCGTCCTTCCTGCACGAGTAGTCGTAACCGAGCGCGCGCTCGACCTCGGGAGCCGATGCCCAGACCAGGAACAGGATCTGCTTGAGACCCGCAACGTGGAAGCGACGCAAAGCAGTTCGCGATCGATAGCACTTCTCCACCCAGCGAACGCGTTCCTCTTCGTCCAATGCAAGGAAGGTCTTTCTCAGGCTGAGAGCCGGCCCCAGGTTCCAGGCTTTCAGGAGCCACGCGAACTGTTTCTGCACGTGCGGTTCCCAGGTCCGGGCGCGGCGGTCGAACAGTTCGGCGAAGCCAACCGAATCGGCGCCCGGAAGCCCGTGGCCATCGGGCAGGATCACCGAAGCGAGAGCTGCCGCTACTCGGACGTCTTTAGTTTTCAGAGCAGCCACAACTCGATGGTAGGCGGCCCTGAGGCCCGACTGGGAATCCCGATTCCGCACTCAGCGGAGCTGTGGCGCTGGGTAGCAGAGCGCGCCGTGGGCCTCATGTTCAGGTCCGCGACCACTGTCGATTTTCGACAGTGGTCGCAGAAAGAAAGACCAAGATCAATGTGCAATCCGGACATTCGGGGCGAGTCGCCACTTCCACTGGGGGGCGCACGGAGGAACTACGCCGGGCTCGGCGAAACATCCTGCGTGACCCTCAATCGGCGTGACTTCCTGAAGGCAACCGGTGCCGTCGGCGCTTCGTCGCTGTTCCTGCCCGCGTGGGTCAAGTGGACGATCCCAGCCGACGCCTCCCCCGCCGAGCTCACGACCCTTTCGCAAACGATCGTCAAGGGTGTTGCCGCTGGTTCCGGCTCCGCCGGCAAGTACTTCAAGCTCACAGCAGGGCCGGGCGAACCACACATCCTTCGGACCGATCTCGCGAAACGAGCATCCGGTAGCCGGACGGTTCGATCCCTGGTCAACTTCGCCCACATCACCGACGTCCACGTCGTCGACGCGCAGTCGCCGGCGCGCGTCGAATTCCTGGACCGCACGTCGGAACCTGGCAACGGTTGCGAGAGCACTCCGTTTAACGCTGCCTCCCGGCCCCACGAAACCATGTCACTTCATGTTCTCGAAGCGATGATCAGGCGCATCCGGTCGATCAGGCGCGGTCCAATCACGCACAAACCGTTCGCGTTCTGCATCTCGACCGGCGACAACGTCGACAACGAGCAGTTCAACGAGTTGCGCTGGTTCATAGACACGATGGACGGGGGCAAGTCGGTTACGTCGAACTCCGGCGGCCCGGCATACGAAGGCATCCAATCGGCGGAGTGGGCCGACGTCGAGTACTGGCACCCGACCCCCGCCATCGCAGACAAGTACAAGCAACAGTGGGGCTTCCCCGAATATCCGGGCACGCTCGAAACCGTCGTCAAGCCTTTCAAAGCGACTGGCATCGGCGTCCCATGGTTCCAGGTATTTGGGAACCACGATGGCCTGATGCAAGGAAACGCGCCGCGCAACGCTTTCTTCGAAGCCGCGGCAACCGGTCCAGTAAAAGTGACCGCGCTCCCACCCGGCGTCAATCCATGTGACTCATTCCAAACGCTGCGCGACAACCCCACAGCGTGGGCGGTCGCACCCGCGAAGCAGGTCACGGCCGATCCGGATCGCAAGATAACGACGCGCGACGACTACATCAAAGAGATGTTCAAGACGACTGGGTCGCCGGCGGGCCACGGCTTCTTGCCCGAAGCCGTCGACAGCAATGGGGTGCTGAGCTACTGGTTCAACGACGCGACTCCAGGCTTCAGATACATCGGTCTCGACACGGTCAATCCAGGTGGGCTCGATTCGGGAAGCATCGGTGACAACCAGTTCAAGTGGCTCGAGCAGAAACTGATCGAAGCCTCGTCTGCGTATCTCGATAGCAGCGGTAACGAGGTCAAGACCAAGAATCAGAACAGGTTGATCGTGCTCTTCTCACACCACGGCATTCGGTCTCTCGACAACGAGGCCAACAAGATGGAAGACCCCTTCCAGCAACAGATCAGCGATCAGCCACGCCATCTAGCCGCAGATGTGGAAGCCCTTGTACATCGTTTTCCCAACGTGATCGCCTGGGTGAACGGGCACACGCACAACAACGTCGTCACCCCCCGGCCCGACCCAAACAAGAAGACCAACGGGTTCTGGGACATCGGCACGGCTGCACATATCGACTGGACCTGTCAGTCTCGTTTGATCGAGGTCGTCGACAACAACGATGGGACGCTTTCGATCTACTGCACCATGGTCGACCACGATGCTCCGATAAGGCCCGGCTCGTCCGATCCGGTATTGAACCTAGCCTCGATCTCGCGCGAGCTCGCGGCCACCGATCCTCAGTACGGGTTCGCCTCTAAGGGCCCGGGCAAGCCGGAGGACCGCAACGTGGAGCTGGTGATCCAAGCTCCGTTCTCTTTGCCGAAGAAGCCCTCTTAGCCTGCGAGGCGAGCAGCGGCAGAGCGGTACTGCTTGCCTGCGTGGTAGCTCGAGCGCACGAGAGGGCCGGATTCGACCCATGCGAAGCCGAGCTCGTTCTCGCCGAACGCCTTGAAGCGCGCGAACTCTTCGGGGTGTACCCACCGATCGACGGGAAGGTGCCACGACACGCTCGGCTGAAGGTACTGGCCGATCGTTAGAACGTCGCAACCCACGCCGTGTAGGTCGCGCATGGCGTCGTACACCTCTTCTTCGGTCTCGCCCATGCCGACGATGATGTTGGACTTGGTGACCTGGTCGCTGCGTAGCTCCTTGGACCACTCGAGCAGTTTCAAACTTTCGTCGTAGCCGAACCCGGGGCGGATCTCGGGATGGATGCGGCGAACGGTCTCGAGGTTGTGTGCAAGAACGTCGGGCTGCGCATCGATGACGCGAGCAAGCGAGTCGCGCGGGTGCTCCTTGCGACCCTTGAAGTCTGGGATCAGCACTTCAATGCCGCACTCAGGCATCGCTTCGCGCACGGCGCGGATCGTGGCCGCCCAGTGAGCCGATGCCGCATCCGGCATGTCGTCTCGCGCAACCCCGGTGATCACCGCGAACTTCAACCCCATCAACTGCACGGCTTCTGCGATCTTGGCCGGCTCTTCGGGATCGAGCGGTTGTGGTTTGGCGGTCATGACATCGCAGAAGCCGCATCTGCGCGTGCAGAGGTCGCCGCACAAGAGGAACGTTGCCTCTCGCGCTTCCCAACACTCATAGATGTTGGGGCAGGCTGCCTCCTCGCAAACGGTGTGTAGCCCCCGCTCACGCATGATGTTGCGCAGCTCGGTGAAGTTCTCACCCTGACGAACCTTGACCTTCAGCCACTCGGGCCGGCGGCCTGCACGTGGCGCATCGACCCCGGGGGCCGTGCGCATCGGCACTCCGCGGCGCAGATCGCGCTCGACCTCCTCGCGGCTCTTTATCGTCGGGATGAGAACTTGCGACATATCAATGTTCCTAGAACTCGGCTGCCTTGCGCATCTCTTGCTCGATGCGGTCCACGTCCGGCAAGAACCAGTGCTCGAGGGTCGGCGCGTACGGCATGGCCGGAACGTGCGGTCCGGCCAACCGGAAGATCGGCGCGTCTAGGTCGAAGATCGCGTGCTCTGCGATCTGCGCGGCCACCTCGGCCCCCACGCCGAGGAACTTGTTGTCCTCGTAGACGATCATCGCTTTAGACGTCTTGCCCACAGATTCGAGCACTGTGTCCATGTCGAGCGGGTAGATGCTGCGCAGGTCGATCACCTCGACCTCGATCCCGTCCGACGCCAAGCGCTCGGCCGCCTCCAGGCAGAAGTGATGCATCAGACCGTACGAAACAACGGTCAGGTCCGTGCCTTCTCGCCGGACCTCGGCCTTACCGAACTCGACCGTGTATCGCTCGTCGGGAACCTCGCCCTTGATCAAGCGGTAGGTCTTCTTGTGCTCGAGATAGAGAACGGGATCCTCGTCCTCCATCGCCTGGATCAACATCCCCTTCGCGTCGTACGGCGTCGATGGAACGACGACCTTCAGACCCGGAACGTGGGCAAAGAACGCCTCGACGGACTGTGAGTGGTACAGCGCGCCGTGCACGCCACCCCCCCACGGGGCGCGGATAACCAGCGGGACACCGAAGTCGCCGTTCGAGCGGTAGCGGATGCGGGCCGCTTCCTGCACGATCTGGTTGAAGCCCGGGAAGATGAAGTCGGCGAATTGCATCTCGGCGACGGGTCGCATCCCGTCGATCGCAAGACCGATCCCGACGCCGGCGATAAGGCATTCGTCCAACGGCGTGTCGATCACGCGATCGGGGCCGAATTCGTCGAGGAAGCCCATGGTCGCCCGGAACACGCCACCGCGGGCGCCGACGTCTTCACCCAGCACGATCACGCGGTCGTCGCGCTTCATCTCTTCCTGCAAAGTGTCGTGGATGGTCTGAACTACGTTCTTCTCGGCCATCTCACACCACCTCCAGGTCCGCGTAGACGTGTTTGGTTCCGTCTGCCGCGTCGGGGAATGGTGCTTCCTCGGCAGCTTTGGCTCCATCGGCTACGGCCGACTTGGTCTCTTCACGCATGGTCTCGATCTCTTTCTCGTCGATCAGCTCTTGCGATTTCAAGTACTGCTCGAAGCGAGTGATCGGATCCTTCTTGCGCCACTCTTCGACCTCTTCTCTCGACCGATACGTGCGGTCGTCGTCGTCCGAGGTGTGCGAGTAGTACCGGTAGGTACGCAGCTCGATCAGTGAAGGGCCTTCGCCCGCTCGAGCTCGGTCGACTGCTTCTTTGCTGACCCGGTAGGACTCGAGGATGTCGTTGCCGTCGGCTTTGACCCCCGGCATCCCGTAGCCCTTACCGCGCTCGGCCACGGAGCCGGCGATCTGCTTCGACTCATGCACGGAGATGGCGTACTGGTTGTTCTCGCAGATGAATACCAACGGCAGCTGGTGGATCCCTGCGAAGTTCATCGCGCCGTGCCAGTCGCCTTCGGAAGTGCCGCCCTCGCCGAACCAGGTCCCGACGACTGCATCCTCATGCTTGAGCTTCTTCGAGAGCGCGATCCCCGCTGCGTGCAGCACCTGGGTCGCGATCGGCGACGAGCCCGTGATGATGTTGCGGTCCCGGGCTCCCCAGTGCGCAGGCATCTGCCGGCCGCCCGAAGAAGGATCGTCTTTCTTCCCGAATAGGCCCAAGAAGACGTCTTTGGGAGAGAAGCCGGCGACCAGCACCAGAGCCATGTCGCGGTAGTAGGGGCAGAACACGTCTTTCCCGCGCTCGAACGCCCATCCCGACCCCACCTGGGCCCCCTCGTGGCCCGACACCGGCACCACGAACGGCGCTTTTCCTTGCCGGTTGAGGCCCCACTGCCGCTCGTCGCAGAAGCGCGCGAGCAACATGAAGCGATACATCTCGATCAGGTCCTCTTCCTTGAGGCCCAGATCGGTATGCCTGTCCTTAGCTCTGGGCATCCGAAGACTCCTCCTCGATTTCAGCAGTCACGATCGGTCGTCGCGAGATTGATTGGTCTGCAAAGATTCGATGTGTCCAGATCAGGGGCCTGCCGAGAACGTCGGCAACGTGCTTTGCGGCCAGGTCGGCTACGGCCCGAACCGAGTGCTTGGTGCCCGTTTCCTTTTCGATCGAGGTCACCCACCGACCCTGGATCCCGCACGGGACGATCCCCCCGAACATGTCCAGGTCGGTGGTCACGTTCATGGCGAAACCGTGCATGGACACGCCGCGCGTGATCTTCACGCCGATGGCGCCCAGCTTGTTCGTCCCGACCCACACCCCGGTGTGCTCGGGGTCGCGATGCGCTGCAACGCCCAAGTCTTCGGCAGTTCGGATGAGCGCTTCTTCCAGCTTGCGCAAGTACCCCAGGACGTCGTAGCGCTCGCCGAGGGCAACGATCGGGTAGCCGACCAGTTGACCCGGCCCGTGATAGGTAGCGCGGCCCCCGCGGTCGACTTCGAACAGCTGGATGCCGCGCGCGGCGCGCTCGGCGTCGTCGTAGACGAGGTCCTCTGCCAATGCCCGGCGACCCAGCGTGTACGTGTGCGGATGCTCGAGCAACATCAAGCTGTCGGGAACGGCATCGTCGAGCCGCGCAACGAAAAGATCGCGCTGCCACGCCCAGGCCGTGTCGTAGTCGACGCGGCCCAGCCACGATGCGGTCAAGCTCGGCGATGGGCTCATAGGTAAGCCGAAAGCTCCTTGGACCAATCGGTGGTTTCGATCCGCTCTTTCAGCCCCGCCAGGAATCGAGCAGCTTCGGCTCCGTCGATCGTGCGGTGGTCCCACGCGAGCGACAGGAATCCACGCGATCGGATCGCGATCGCGTCGTCGTCGATTACGACGACACGCTTCTCGATCGCTTCGAACGCGAGGATCGCCGTTTGACCATGCGGGATGATCGGCACCGAAAGCTTCGAGCCAAACGGTCCCGGGTTGGTGATAGTGAACGTTCCGCCCACCAGATCGTCGGGCGAGAGCTTCTTGGAACGAGCCCGAGTCGCAACGTCGTGTACGCCACGAGCGATCCCGGTGAGGTTCTTTTCGTCTGC
>JBHELU010000156.1:0-3572 GCA_046262955.1 Actinomycetota bacterium
TTTCGGGTCTCGAGAAAGAGCTCCCTCCGATCGCGCACGCGGTCGCATCCGCGGCCCACACAGCCAACGCCCTCGACGCCGTTGAACGAGCTATCTATGAACTAGAAAACGATCCCGAGCTGAATGCCGGGTTCGGTTCGGTCCTCAACCTCAACGGCGCGATCGAGCTAGACGCGGGCATCGCCGACGGAGCGACACAGCGTTCGGGCGCCGTCACATCTGTCGGAGTCAGACATCCGATCGTGCTCGCGCGCCGCGTGATGGAGCACACGCCTCACGTGTTCATGTTGGGCGAGGGCGCGACGGAACTCGGTTCGGACCTAGAGGTGCTAACGGCAAGCACGGACGAACAGGTGCAGCGATGGAAGAAAGCGCGCGACGACGGCACCTTGTCGCCACAACATTTCGGCGCTCCTCAACACGTGGACACGGTTGGAGCGATCGCGCTGGACGACGCGGGCGATCTGGTCGCGGGCTCCTCGACCGGAGGTGTCTTCGGGAAGCTACCGGGGCGGGTTGGCGACGCGTGCATCTTCGGGGCCGGCTTCTACGCCTCCCCGGAGGCCGCCGTCATGGGCACTGGGGTCGGCGAACTATTCATCGAATTCATAGCCTCGGCACGTGTTGGGTTCGCGATCGAATCCGGGGTGCACCCTCAACGCGCGTGCGAACAAGTCATCACGCTCATGGGACTCCGGCGCACATCGACAGCAGGACTGATCGCGTTGGATCGCGACGGCAATGTGGGGGCCGCGTTCAGAGGAGGAGCTCTCCGAGTGGAATCGACCGATGGAGCGATCGAACCGCGGCGGCTAGAGATCTAATGTGACGAGTGACTGATCACGGATCCCATCAAGAGCACCAAGAAGAGAACCAGCAGCCCCAGCAGCACGTACAGCAGTGTCCTCGGCTTCAGGATCACCATCGCATCCTGACCTTGGGCAGCTCGGAACGCGTCGTGCGAACTCACCGTCCACAGTCCGAAGGCGGCAAACCCGTACGTCACGGTGATTGCCGCGGCAGTTCCCCCATGGCCGATGATGGCTGCGATAAGGGCAACGGCAAGCGCGAAGGTCCCCACCACACCTCGACCTATCGCCTCGGGCCACCGTCCGAGATATGCGAACCCGGCACCCGGGTAGACCAGCGACACGAGGGCCGTCTTGTTTGCATCTCGTTCCGGCGCCTGACTTTCCGGCTCGACGGTGGCCTTGAAAGACGCCCCGCAAACACTGCAGACGGGAAGTTCCAAGGAGTTGTTAGAGCCGCACGCGCTGCACGTCCACGTGACCCCTTCCTGGCCCATCGCGAACGGGCCGTGTTCGCGAGTTGCGGGGGCGGCCTCTACGCGGGCCTGCGCCACGGTCGGCGGCCGGGCTGTTTCTCCCGTCACAGGAGGATCCACCGGCTCCGGCCGGCTGGCATGCTCGACTCGAGTTACCGGTTCGGGCTGGGGAGCCGGCTGAGCCTCAATCGCCGGCCCGGGGGCCGAGAACGGCGTCTGGCACTGCCCGCACCAGGCGGCGTCACGGGGGTTGGACGCGCCGCAGTTCGGGCAGCGGACTAGTTCATCCACCCCTTCAAATTAACGGTAGGTGTGCTCCGGATCCGGGTATTCGCCCGAAGCAACCTCACGCGCGAAGGTCTTTGCAGCCGCCGTGATCTCGTCGCCGAGTTGTGCGTACCGCTTCACGAACTTCGGCATGTACTGGCTGCCGATCCCCAGGAAGTCATGGAACACCAGCACCTGACCGTCACATTGAGGGCCGGCCCCGATGCCGATCGTTGGCACCTGAACGCTGGATGTCACCTGCGCAGCGAGCTCGGACGGAACAGCCTCTAGAACGAGGGCAAAGATCCCCGCCGCCTCCAGGTCCTTGGCATCGGCCAGGATCTGGTGGGCCTGCTCGTCGGATCGTCCCTGGACCTTGAAACCGCCCATCTGATTGACCGACTGCGGAGTGAGGCCGAGGTGCCCCATCACGGGGATGCCGGAGTCGGTGAGTTTCGCGACGAGCTCGACTACGCGCGCGCCGCCTTCGAGCTTGACCGCGCTCGCACCGCCCTCTTTCAAGAAACGTCCGGCGTTTCGAAACCCCTCCTCGTTCGAAGCTTGATAACTCATGAAGGGGAGGTCCCCAACTACCAGCGCGTTCTTGGCGCCGCGCCGCACGGCCTTCGTGTGATGGAGCATCTCTTCCATCGTCACCGGGATCGTGTCGTCGTAGCCCAGCATCACCATGCCGAGCGTGTCCCCCACCAACAGGATCGGGATCCCAGCTTCGTCGAGCAACCGCGCCGACAAAGCGTCGTACGCAGTGAGCATCTGGAATCTCTCTCCGCGCTCTTTGAAAGCGCGGACGTCGCGAGTCGTGACCGGCACTGTCGCCTCCTTAGATAGGTAGTCGCAGGCGGGCCCAAGGATATGCCTCGAAAACGAAAGAGGGAGGGGAAAACTTCCCCTCCCTCAGAGTTCTTACAGATGCTTTTCTTAGGCTGCGGGCTCCTCGCCGGGGGCCTCAGACTCATTCTTGACCTCTCCGAGCCACAGCTTCACAGTGGTGTCGCCGCCTTGACCGAGTGAGTTCGAAACTTTGACCGAGTACCCGCCGCAGTCGGCTGTGTCGATCCCGGCTAGATAACGCTTCATGTTTCTTCCCCTCTTCTAGATCGGTTTCGCTGCGCCGCTGGTGGGTGCCGACGGGTCATAGGTCGCGTCGCCCAGCCAGAACTTGAACGTGATGGTTCCGCCCTGCGTGGTAGCACCGGTCAGATCGACGGTGTAACCCTGGCAATCGGCGGTTGTCACACCGTCTAGCTGCTCGGCGCCGACCTCCGAGTGACCTCCATGACCGGTTCCATCACCGATGTTGGGGTCCGGGTCTGGGTTGAAGCCGGCTGCATGCGCGGCCTCGCTACCGTCGGTGTTGTAAAGATAGAGATCGTCATCGTTATGGCTATCGAATTCGGCCCGAACGTAAAGACCGGTCGAGGGCAAGTTGCTGTCCACTTGGACGTTCTGCAATGCGTGTGATTCGCCTGCAGTAGTCACTGCGTCGGTGGGGAGGCCCGTCCCGGTGCCTACACCAACATCGATCGGCATCGTCACCGTCACCGGAGCTTCTTTCGTTGCCGCGTCGGTAACGACGGTCGTCTTCGCGTCCTTGCCGAGGTCTCCCGGCTGGTAGGCAGCGCATCCAGCTGCGACCGGAGGTTTGTGGCCCTTGCCCTTCTTGCCTTTCTTGTGCTTCTTCACCGGAGGAGTTGTGGTCGGCTGGGGCTCAGGAGTTCCGGCAGTGATCGCGAAGTCGGTTCCACGCTTGGTCGTGTCGCTGGTGCCTGCTGTGACCACGCCCTCTTGGGGAACGGGGCCGGCAACCAGCACTCGCGAGACGCCATACGTCTGGGTGAGCTTCAGCCCGTCTGCGAAGAGCGGACTGTAGGAACGCGGAGACGTAAGGGTGATGACTCCCGTGCCATCGTCCAGCGCCTCGACTGTTGTCGTGACGGGACCGGCATCACCAACATTGCACTTGTCCTGTACCGCTGCGGCATCGGGATCCGTGTACGCG
>JBHELU010000157.1:0-6448 GCA_046262955.1 Actinomycetota bacterium
ATGGTCGCAAGATCGCGTTCGTCTCGTACACGAGCCCGCTTGCCGAGTCCCCGACGGCACCCTTCGGCACGACAGACATCTACGTCGTTCGTTCAGATGGCTCCGACCGCGAGCAACTGACCGACGACGATCAATCAGACGATCTAAGTCCGGTGTGGGCTCCCCAAGGTGATCGGATCGCGTTCGACCGATACCCCCGCCTCCAAAACGGCGAGGACGGGCCCTACGCCGACATATGGACGGTGGACGCGAGGTCGCGCGAGACGGTCCACCTAACCCACGACCAAGATGATCTCAATGGAGACGAGAACCCCGTCTGGTCGCCGGACGGAGCGCTCATCGCGTATTCGTTGACCAACGACGGCTACGAAAACGTCTCTGTGATGCAAGCCGACGGAACCCAAGCGAAACGCGTTTCGAGTGGGTGGCTCAGCCGCAACCCGAGCTGGTCTCCCGACGGCAGGCGGATCGCGTACGAGCATTTCGATTCCACAGGAACGGCTTCGGACATCTCGGTCGCGCGATCCGACGGAGACCATCGCCACGTCATCACGGATCTCCCGTTCCCGCTGTTCTATCCGCAGTGGTCGAGCTGTTGAGTTAGGAGATCGCCGGGGAGATGCGGTCGGGGTCGATGTCGTAGCGCTTGATCGCGTCGGACACCACCTCGGGCTTCAGGTCTCCGAATTCGGCAAGCGCTGCCAGTGTCGCAACGACGATGTGGCCGGGATCGATCTCGAAGAAACGTCGCAACGCCTCACGGGAGTCGGAACGGCCGAATCCATCGGTGCCCAGCGGCACGAAGGGGGCCGGGACCCACCGTGCGATCTGATCGGGTACCGCTTTGATCCAGTCGCTGACCGCGATGACCGGCCCCTCCTTGTTCTCGAGACATTTGGTCACGAACGGTTGTTTCTTGGCTTCCTCTGGGTGGAGCCTGTTCCACCGCTCGGTCTCGAGCGCTTCGTGACGCAGTTGCTGATACGAGGTCGCGCTCCAGACCTCGGCAGAGACCTCGTGGTTCTCGGCGAGCAGTTTCTGGGCTTCGAGTGCCGGCCCCACCATCGGGCCGGAGCCGAAGATCTGCGCCCGGTGCTTGAGTTCTGCCGGAGCATCCGCGAACCGATACAGCCCGCGCAGGATCCCTTCCTCGATCCCCTCCGGCATCTGCGGCTGCGGATAGGGCTCGTTGTAAAGAGCGAGGTAATAGAAGATGTCCTCGTTCTCGATAAGCATGCGACGCAGACCGTCCTTCACGACGGTCGCTATCTCGTATGCAAAGGCGGGGTCGTAGGAAAGGCACGCAGGGTTCGTCGATGCCAGTAGCAACGAGTGCCCGTCTTCATGCTGCAGCCCTTCCCCGTTCAAGGTGGTGCGGCCGGCGGTAGCTCCTAACAGGAACCCGCGGCCCCGTTGATCGCCGAAGCTCCAGATCAGATCGCCGATCCGCTGGAAGCCGAACATCGAATAGAAGATGAAGAACGGGATCATCGGTTCGTTGTGCGTGACGTAAGAGGTGCCGGCGGCGGTGAAGGACCCCATCGATCCGGCTTCGGTGATCCCCTCTTCGAGGATCTGGCCTTCGCGCGCCTCCCTGTATGCGAGCAGGTGCTCGGCATCCACCGGCTCGTACATCTGCCCGTGGGCCGCATAGATCTTGAACTCGGGGAATAGCGACTCCATCCCGAAAGTGCGTGCTTCGTCGGGGATGATCGGCACGACGCGCTCACCGATGTTCTTGTCACGCATCAGCTTCCTCAGAACGCGCACGCAAGCCATCGTCGTCGCAACCGGTGTTTTCGACCCCTTCGCGAACTCGCTGTAGAGGTCGTCTCCCGGAAGGTCGAGATCCATGTGCTGGTACTTCCGCTCCGGGACGAACCCGCCCAAGGCGTTTCGTCGGGCAAGTAAGTACTGCACCTCGACCGAGTTCTTCCCCGGGTGGTAGTAGGGCGCGACGCCTTCAGAGATCTCTTCGTCTTTGATCGGAAGATCGAGCCGGTCACGGAACGCGCGCAGCTCCTCCTCTTTGAGCTTCTTGACCTGGTGAGTGACGTTACGACCCTCGAACCCCATGCCCAGAGCCCAGCCTTTGACGGTCTTCGCCAGGATGACAACCGGAGCATCCTTCAATTGCACTGCGGTCGCGTACGCGGCGTAGAGCTTCCGGTAGTCGTGCCCACCCCGGCGCAAGTGCCGCAGGTCGTCGTCGGACAGGTGCTCGACCATCTTCGTCAATCGCGGGTCGGGTCCGAAGAAGTGCTTACGGATGTAGTCGCCAGACTCGACGAGGAACTTTTGAAACGTTCCGTCGAGCGTGGTGTTCATCTGATTGACCAGAACGCCGTCGTCATCGCGGGCGAGGAGCTCGTCCCATTCGCGACCCCAGACGACCTTGATCACATGCCAGCCGGCACCTCTGAAGATCGATTCGAGCTCCTGCATGATCTTGCCGTTGCCGCGGACCGGCCCGTCCAGTCTTTGCAGGTTGCAGTTCACGACCATGATCAGGTTGTCGAGGCCCTCGCGAGCGGCGAGTGACAGCGCGGCCATCGATTCCGGCTCGTCCATCTCGCCGTCACCGGTGAATGCCCACACGCGCTGATCGGTCGTGTCTTTGATCCCACGGTGCAACAGGTAACGGTTGAAGCGAGCCTGATAGATGGCATTCAAAGGCGAAAGGCCCATGGAGACCGTCGGGAACTCCCAGAACTCGGGCATCAATCGTGGGTGCGGATACGACGACAGTCCCCCGCCGAAGGCTTCCATCCGGAAGTTGTCGAGCTGCTGCTCGCTGATCCGGCCCTCGAGATACGAGCGTGCGTAGATCCCCGGCGCGCCGTGACCCTGGATAAACACCTGGTCGCCCCCGCCCGGCATGTTGCGACCTCTGAAGAAGTGGTTGAAGCCGACCTCGTACAGGCTGGCCGACGAGGCGTACGTCGAGATGTGCCCGCCGATACCGTCTTGGTGCTTATTGGCTCGAGACACCATCACGCCCGCGTTCCAGCGGATGATCTGCCGGATGCGGTGCTCTACCTGTTCGTTGCCGGGGAAATAGGGCTCCTGCTCTGGCGGGATCGTGTTGATGTAGTCGCTCGACACCATCGACGGCAGACCGATCTGCCGCTCTCTGGCGTGCAAGAAGATCCGGTGTAGCAAGAATCGAGCGCGCGCCGGTGAGCTTTCGATGACTGCCTCGAGCGCGTCCAGCCACTCTTGGGTCTCATCTGGGTCGATGTCGGGAAGCTGGTCTTTGAACGCGTCGTACATCGGTCCCCACCTTTGGCTGCTAGCCAGGATCGTGGTGCTTGCTACGGTTCCTGGGCTTCGTTCAGCGTAACCCCGTCTGTATAGCTATCGTCGCATCCCATGACTCCCCTGCCGATCCTTTGGGCCGCGTCTTTCTTGCTGGTCGCGGGAGGGATTGCAAAGGTTCGCCACCCAGCCGCGACGATCCCCGCGCTGCGCGCGGTAGGCATCGACGCGCACCGAAATGCCGTCGTCTTCCTGGGATTTATCGAGGTCGCCGTGGGGGTCGGAGCCCTTAGCGGTGTTTCCAACGGGTTCGACGGCATGGTCGCGGTTCTGTATGCCGCGTTTGCCGCGTTCAGTGCCCGGTTGGTGGCGATCGGCGCGCCGGGAGTGTCGTGCGGGTGTGCAGGCGAGCGTTCGATGCCGCCCTCGTTGCTGCACACGATCCTCAATGTCGTCGCGGCCGCTGGGGCAGTCGCTGCCGCGCTCGGGACCGCGGCACCCCACAGCGGTCTGCAATTCGCCGCTCTGGCGGGCGGTTCTCTGGTGATCGCATGGGCTGCGTACCTTTGCGTTGCTTACGTCCCGACCTTGTTCTCTTCCTACGGAGGCGCGCGGTGACCGAGCGGTTCGTAAAGGGCGCGTCTCGAGCGCTTGGTCAGAAGACGTCGCGCAGGAGCTTTCTCGAGAAGGCAGCAGTCGTTGGGTCGGCCCTGATGGTTTCACCGGTGCGCTACTTGCTGCGTCCCGGTCCCGCTTACGCGGTAGTCACTTCCGCGCACTGCGGGGGCGGTTTGTGCTCGAGCGGCTTCACGACGTTCTGCTGCACGATCAACGATGGCGTCAATGGCTGTCCTGCGTACTCGTTCCTGGGGGGCTGGTGGAAGTGCACGAACTATCGAGGGAAGGGGGCGTGCCACAAAGAGGGTGTTCGCTACTACATGGACTGCAACGTCACGCCCGGCCACGGTTGTCCGGGAGGCTGCCACTGCGCCAAGAACAAATGCTCCAACAGACACACGTGCTGTAACGACTTCCGCTACGGGCAGTGCACAACCGATATCGCGGGGATAACGCCGGTCGTGTGTCGCGTCGTCAAATGCATCAACCCCTGCAAGCTGTACGCGAACTGCAACTGCACGCTGAAGGTGGATAACGCGGTCTGTTCCCATGAGGAGGGGTGCCTGTGACGATCCTGGTCACCGTCGAGACGGTTCTATTGATCTTGATGCTGATCCTCGTAGCAGGGCTGCTGCGAAGCCACGCAGAGATCCTTCGACGACTCGAGGCCTCGGGGGGCGTCGCCGGAAACCCCGGGCCCGAGATCACGCCCAACCGCGCGCCCGGTGCTCAAGCGTTCGATCTCTCCGGAGAAACGGTAGACCGCGGTTCTATAGGGGTCGCTGTCGCCGGCTCTTCGACCAACACGCTGATCGCGTTCTTGAGCAGCGGGTGCCTGACGTGCAAAGGGTTCTGGGATTCATTGCGCGATCGAACGGCACGGCTTCCAAACAACGTTCGTTTGGCGATCGTCACCCGCGACTCGAGCTACGAGAGCCCGTCGAAGATCCGAGCTCTGGCGCCCGACGACATCGCGGTCGTGATGAGCTCCGCGGCATGGGATGACTACCAGGTTCCGATGTCTCCGTACTTCGTATTCGTGCACGGGGCAAGCGGAACGATCTCCGGCGAAGGCACCGCTCAAACGTGGCCCCAAGTGTTGTCGTTGCTCCGGGATGCGGTCGAGGACGAGGCAACCGGTGCCACGGGCGGGCGGTTCGGGAGAGCCGACAAGGAATTGCACGCCGCGGGGATCGACTCCGAACACCCAAGCCTCTACGAACCAGACGATCCCGCACTATTCAGGGACCTCGATGTCGTCGACTGACCTCCTGTCGGTTGCAGGCATCTGCCTCGCAGTGGTCGCCGCATTGCGCTCGCTGTGGTCCCCGTGAGGCGAATCGGTGCTGGCAAGCATCACTCCGCTCGGCGAGCGGAGCCGGAACTCGAGATACGCCGTCACCGCGATCGCATTCGTGGTGGGGTCAACGCTGGCCGGCGCGTCGGTAGGGGCATTGCTTGGCCAGCTCGGGCATCTTCTGGTCGGAGGGGTGTCGGGGACAACGCGTGTAGATCTACTCGTCGTTCTCGCCGCAACGTGCGCGGCGGCAGAGATCTGGCATTTGCCGACCATCAAGCGACAGGTGAACGAGGAGTGGATGCACGCGTTCCGTGGGTGGGTGTACGGATTCGGTTATGGAGCTCAGCTGGGGACCGGAGTCGTCACCGTTGTTACGTCGGGCGCGGTTTACGCCACCCTGGCAGCCGAGGTGTTGGTGGGAAGCGTTGCGCGTGGTGTCGTTCTCGGAGCGATCTTCGGTGTGATCAGAGGCGCGAGCCTACTGGTCGGAGCGGCGATCCGCACGCCGCGAGCGCTGGTGACGCTCGATGCGGCGCTGCGCCGGGGCGAGCGACCGGCTACATGGATGGCCAGATCCGGACAGGTGGCCGTCACGCTCGTCTGCATCGGATGGCTGATGCGGTGACCGCGTGAAGCTGCACGCTCACGGGATCAATATCGAACTGCCGCACCGCTGGGAAGGAAAGATCTATCAGCGTGACGGTGTCGCGACGTTGCACAGCGCAAACTTCCCACTTCCCGCGGGCGACGGTGACTACGCGACGTCGGCTCTCTCTTCCATGCCCGATCGCGGGGCGCTGCTCGTAGTTACCGAGTTCGACGACGCTTCCGCTTCCAAGGGTTTGTTCTCGCACCATCAGCCGGAAAAGCTGGCCGCGGATGACTTCAGCCCCAGGGCCATGCAACGCACCATCCCCGGTCGCACCGGAGTTCAGCGCTTCTTTACCGCGAAGGGCCGAGCCTTCTGCCTCTATTGCGTTCTGGCAACGGGAAAGGGCCACCACAAGAATCTGCAGGACGTTAACGAGGCTCTGAAGACTTTGCACATCCATGCGGAGCGTGGATGAATCGTCGCATCGCGGCCGGCATCATAGTGATCTTTGTGCTGGCATTGACGGGGTCCGCGCGGGCCGATGTCGGTCGACCCGGCATCACTTTCGCGCTGGTCAAGAACGGTCGGTCGAACATCTACATCGTCAGCGACGGTGGCGCCCGACATCTCTTGGTAGGTGGAAGCGCAAACGAACGCGCGCCGGCTTGGTCTCCCGATGG
>JBHELU010000158.1:0-3040 GCA_046262955.1 Actinomycetota bacterium
CGATCTCCGTGACTTCGCCGGCTCCGATCGCCATCGTCATCGGCGCGCTGCTCGTCTCCGAGTTCTCGTCGAGTGAATCCCACGCGTCGTAGACCTTTGCCGTCGACAGCGGGTCTTCGGACAGTCCGAGCACGAACCACAGCTGTCCGGGAGACGGCAGGCTCGTGAGCTTCTCGCCGCGAGCCGTAGCGAGCGCGGTCCCGCCGTCGACGCAATAAGGAACGTCGGAGCCCAACGCTGCGGCCAGCTCGAGGATCTCATTCTTGTCGTGGCCCGTCTGCCACAGCTCGTTCAGGATCACGAGCGCCCCGGCGGCATTGCCCGAGCCGCCTCCCAATCCGGCGCCGATCGGCACCCCCTTCTTCACGGTGACCTTGAGCCCCCCGTTGGAAGCCCCGCCATCAACCAAGGAACCGACCGCGCGGAACACCAGGTTCTCTTCCATCGGGGGGAACTCGCCGACCATCCCGTCTTTCGAGGTCATCTCGATCTCGGTTCGCCCATCGTTCGTCTGGATGATCTCGATCTCGTCGGAGAGGTCGATCACTTGAAGGATCGTTTCGATCTCGTGATACCCGTCGGCCCGGCGACCCATCACACGCAGGAACAGGTTGACCTTGCCGTGAGTCAGGAAACGAACAGGTTTCATGGTCTCCCGCGATAAAGGTTTCCGTTAGGCCGACTCATTGCGAGGAGTCTCGCCGACGAGCGCAGCCAACCGCACAAAAGTTTCGGGGTCGACGTGGTCGGCTCTCGAACCGGCAGGCACCCCGAGCTCATCCAGGATATTCGCCGCCCGCTCGACCGACCCTGCCACCGATGCCAGGTTGTTACGTAGCGCCTTCCTGCGATGCGCGAAAGCAGCCGCGACGACCCGGGCTACTTCCTTCGCCGACGGGTCGTCGCTTGGGCGAGCGACGCGGTCGATGACGACGATGACCGAATCGACGTTGGGAACTGGGTAGAACGCGCGCCTGGACACCGAGCCCGCGATACGAGCCGAGCCGTGATAGGCCACCGAAACCGTGGATCGTCCATACGCCTTCGAACCTGGGCCGCCGGCCAGACGTTCGCCGACTTCCCTCTGGGTCATCACCGTTAGTCGAGAAACCGAGGGCATCTCTTCGAGGGCCCGAAGAACGATGAGCGTTGCGACGTTGTAAGGCAGATTCGCAACCACCTTGGTGGCCCGGTAGCGCGATAAGGGAGCGGTCAACGCGTTTCCAAGCACGACTTCGACGTTGGGAAAATCTCCAACGGTCTCCGCAAGGATGGGCATGAGTCGCCGGTCGACCTCCAGCGCAACCACGCGCCTCACGCGTGCGGCCAGCCCCACGGTCAACGAGCCCGCCCCGGCCCCCACTTCGAGGACGACGTCGTTGGGATCGAGGCCCGCCGCGGCGGTGACTTTCCGGATCGTGTTGGGATCGATCACGAAGTTCTGCCCGAGCGACTTCTTGAGGTGAACGTCGTATCTATTCAGCAATTCGCCGATGCGGCGAGCACCGAGCAGATCCGTATTCATGGATCCAGACCGAAGATCGCACGTGCGTTCGCGGTCGTCGCCTGCGCGACTTCGTCGACGGAATTCCCGCGCGCCGCGGCGGCGGCCGCGCCCACATCTGCCACCAATGCAGGTTCGTTCGGCTTGCCTCGATGAGGGACCGGCGCGAGGTACGGGGAATCTGTCTCGATGAGCAGCCGATCCATTGGAACGGCACGCGCCGCCTCTCGCAGGTCTTCGGCGCTCTTGAAAGAGACGTTCCCGGCGAACGACACGTACGCACCTAGTTCGAGGGCTCGACGCAGCTGGTTAACGTCCCCCGACCAACAGTGAAAGATCGTGCGCGGCACGACGTCGTGCCTCTCGAGGGTTTCCAAAGCGGCGTCCATCGAACTGCGCGTGTGGATTATGAGCGTCTTGCCGGACGCGACGGCGAGATCTATATGAGCTTCGAACGCGACGGCCTGGGCTTCGGGGGCCGCGTGGTCTCGATAGAAGTCCAGTCCGCTTTCACCGATCCCAACCACGTGAGGGTCCTGGGCCAGAGAAGCGATCTCATCCATCGCGGCCTTGCTGAACTCCCCCGCAGAATTCGGATGGATCCCCACCGCGGCATGCAGCTCGTGGCTGAGCGCGATATCGAGCACTCGCCGGCTCGAAGGGACGTCGATCCCGACCGTAACCAGGTCGTCGACACCGGCCTCGCGAGCGCGTTCGAGAACGCTTCCGAGCGCCGTTTCTTCTTCGACGATCTGCAGGTGACAGTGCGAGTCGAACCACACAGCGGCCGGCTACGCCGCGTCCTCGATGCGAGGAAACAAAGGATCGCCCACGCGGACGGTGGCGCCTTCCGGCATGAGGCCCCACTTCAGATCCGCTGGGTAGTTCCTGTCGAACACGGAGCCGTCGAGCCCCAGTCGACTCCACAGCTCGTCGGCGGCGCGCGGAACTATCGGTGCGACCGTAAGAGCCAGTAGTCGAAGAGAGTCCGTCAGGTTGTAGAGAACTACCTCGAGCCGCCGCCTCGCATCTGGATCTTTGGCGAGGGCCCACGGTGCGACCTCTTCGACGTACGCGTTCGCTTTGCGCACAAACGCCCACGCCGACTTCAGAGCTTCGGTTGGGTTGATCGCATCGATCGCTTCGGTCATCCCTCGAAAAGAGCTCGCCTGCACGTCGAACAGCGCGTTGTCCGATCGCTGGAGGTCCGAAGCCGCGGGGGGTTTCGGTATCGCGCCGTCGAGATAGCGGGTGATCATGCTGAGCACGCGCTGGGACAGGTTTCCCAGATCGTTTGCCAGATCCGAGTTGTAACGCGCCGCCATCGATTCCCATGAGAACTCTCCGTCGAGCCCGAACGAGAATTCCCGCATGAAGTAATAGCGATATCCGTCGGATCCGAAAGCAGCGATCAGATCGTGCGGCGAGATCCCCGTGAGCGTCGACTTGGACATCTTCTCGCCGCCGACTTGCAAGAAGCCGTGCGCGAAGACGGTCTGGGGTACTTCGACTCCCACGGCCATCAGCATCGCCGGC
>JBHELU010000159.1:0-3264 GCA_046262955.1 Actinomycetota bacterium
AGGGTCGATCCGTACGAGTGGAAGGGAGTGTCCATCGGGACCGACAGATCGACCACCGAAAAGAAGTCCTCGGCGTGACCCGCGTAGTACTCCTGACGATGCGACCGGCCGACGACGGGCTGAGCGTCCATGAAGATCCCGGGTCGCGCCCCGGCTTCACCCGACTTCCACGTGCCTTCGGTCGAGACCATGTCGCCTCTGCGGTCGATCTCTGCGGTGTCCTCGCCGAAGTACCAAACGTTCCCGTCGGCATCCTGCGAGTAGTAGTCGCGGGTCGTCTCCTCCAACGCGCCGTTCAGGTAGAGACGGTCGAAGACGACCCGGCACGGAACCCCATCGATCGTCTTCGTGACCTTCGACGGTGTGAGTAGCTCGCGTCCGGATTCGTTGTCCTTGACGCTTCGATACACGAGGGTGCGCCCCACCGGCAACGGGAACCACGGATTCGTCACTTTTGCAGAGAACCCAGAGGGATCGAAGGTCAATCCGGGATCGGCTCCCGGCAGCCTCCCTCCCACGGTGGGGCTGTTAGAGGCCGACGGTCTTTGGGTCTCTTTGGAACAGCCGGCGAGCAGGATCGCCGCCACCACTATCGCCGCAGTCGCCTTGTGGATCATCGTTTGGCCCCTTTTTTAGCCCCTTTAGGTGAGCTTGCCGTGGAACTCTCAGTACAAGGACGCCCAGCACCTCTTGACGGTTCCGAGGCAGAGTCGGAGAGTGGACTGACATTTTGGTCGGTCGAGAGGAGGCCCCATGTTCGTTCAAGTGATCCAGGCGAAGGTGAAAGATGCCGCCGGGGTGCGCAAGCAGGTCGAGAAGTGGGATCAAGAGGTCAGGCCCGTGTCAAAGGGCTTTTTGGGAAGCACCGGGGGAATCACACCGGACGGGCAGTTCATCGTTATTGCTCGGTTCGAGAACCGCGAAGTGGCAATGTCTAACAGCGACAGCGAAGTCCAAAGCAAATGGTGGGAAGAGACGTCGCAATATCTAGAGGATCCGATGTTCCACGATTGCGACGACGTCGAGCTTCAGGACGGTGGGGGGAGCAACAAAGCCGGGTTCGTACAGGTGATGCAAGGCAAGGTCACCGACATCGACAAGGCTCGCGAGCTGGATCGCTCGACGCGAGACCAGTTGCGGCAGATACGTCCCGATGTTCTAGGCGGGATCGTCGCGTACAACCCGAACGGACGATTCACCAACGCGATCTACTTCACATCCGAGGCCGAAGCGCGCGCCAAGGAGAAGGAGACATCAGATTCCCCCGAGTTCCAAAAGTTCATGTCCGAGTGGGCCGCTATCTCCGACGGCGAGACGGAGTTCCTCGATCTGCCGGAGCCCTGGCTCCACTAAGGGTTCGGTACCTCTAGGGGGCTTGTTCGGCCGGCACTAGCCGGGCTTATAGATCTGACAGCGCGGCGATGCGCTGAGCGGGCGCGCGACCTGCCGGCTCGGCCGGCACGAACCACAGAGGCGCGCACCAACCAGCGCGCGCTTCGGCTTTCTGTATCGCCGACATCAACGCGGGTGGATAGCGCGTCACTGCCGCACCGGCGACATCGTCGCCGGTGCCTACTGGCACGACCAGTGCACGGCCTACGGCTCCGAATGCAAGTCGGGTCATGGCCCGTTGGACGGCGCCGGTTCGTAACCGCACCAAGCAGTGAGCGAGGACCGCTTCGAGCTCAGTGCGCGAGTACGTATCGAGCAACGAACGCGTAAGCGCGATCGCGCCACCTTGTCTGGTGGAAGTGAGCGCGTTGGGTCCCCCGCTATCGATCACATACAGCTCGGGAGGTGGGATCCCTATCTGGGGAGCCAGGCCTGCGACCACGTTCGCAGGCCGCGGGTAACGATCCTTGTCCAGGGGGACGGCTCCGGCCCGAGTGAGGCAGCGACGGGGTTGGTCCAGAACCCAAGCGATGAATCCGCCGGTCAGCACGGCAGCGATCACCACTCCCCAAGTACCCAAGACGATCGATCCCATCACCACGGCGATCAGAACGACGACGCCGACCGGAGCAGCGATCAAACGGATCGACCGATCCTGCTTCTTTGCGGCGACTTCCGTCGCACCCCAATCGGATCGGGTACTCATCAGTAGCCCGGTCCGTGTTGCAGGAGCGTGGTGAAGTTCGTGTCGTAGCTACCCAGCGAGTTCGCGAGTCGCAACGCGCCGGACGTCTTTACGACTGCCTTCGTCGCAGGATCGATCCACACCGTGACGGCGGCGGTCCCCTTGTATTCGCCACTAAAATGCTCGTTCGTATCGAGCCGGAAGGTACGCGTCGCGTGGCCGCCGACATTGACCGTCTCGGACGAGGCCACCTTCATCGCGTAGGTCCCGGACGTCTTCGCGTCCCACGACCCCGACCACGACTTGCCGACGCTCAGCGGCCACAGGATCGATCTAACCGCCGGACTTGGTGTGTAGTCGTCCGAAAACGAGAAACCGTCGTAGTTGACCGAGTAGTACACCTCGGTGATCGCAGCTACGGCCCTCGAGTAATCGAATGTGGTCCTCACGTAACGGCCGTCCGCGGATCTGATCTCGGACACGATCGTTGTATGTCCGGAGTCTTGACCGGTGATCTTCGTTTGCTCGCGTTGGGTCGGCGGAAGTTGCTGGTTGTCGCACCGGCCCCCCGAGCAGAACTCCTCGGTCCCCGATTGCGAGTACACGTACGTCCCCGCGGCCGGATAGTCGGGGGCGGCCGCAACGGTCGATGAGTGCTTAGTGCCCTTGCCGCCGGGGGATCCGGTGGTGGTTCCGCCACCTTTGCTCGAGTGCCCGCCCCCATAGTCACCGCTTCGATCCTTGCCATGCGATATGGACGATCGGTCTCCGTGGTGATGTGCGGGTGCCTTGGACGGGTGGACGGACGATCCCGGCCCCGGTGACGCCGAAGCCGCGCTCGTTACCGGTGGCGCTGTTGGCGAGGAGCTACAGGCGGCCAAAAGCGCAGCGATTGCAGCGGCCGCCGGCAGCCATCTGGTGACAGTCACTCCTTCATGATTACCGAGATGGAACCCCTACAGTCACGGCCTCCTGATAGATCGCCTCGATGCCCGTCACCAGCCGTTTCCAGTCGAACATCGATGCAAGCCGGGCGCCCGTCACAGACATCTCCTTTGCGGACGTCGAGTCGAGCAGCACCGCTCGCAGCTGATCGGCAAGACGCCCCGGGTCGGATGGTGGCACGAGCCTGGCGGCGCCCTTGGCCACGGCGCGGAATCCAGCGAGATCGGAGCAGACGACCGGCG
>JBHELU010000160.1:0-4801 GCA_046262955.1 Actinomycetota bacterium
GTGCAGACACCAAGCACGTCGAGTCGACCACCGGCGCCGACCCCTCTGGGCAGTTCCACTTCGGATTGCACTCTCCGGATGCCGGACAGACCAACATCGTGTCGTGGTTCGATCTGGACAACGACGACCAACTTGGCGCCGAGCCAACGGGTCTCGACTTCGTCCAGTGGTCGTCGAGCGCAAGTCCGACTGGTTCGATTAGTCCGTCTTCGTCCGCTACCGCGACGGCGACCGCCACAGCTACTGCGACAGCCACAGCAACAGCGACTGCGACTGCTACGGCATCGAGCCCACCGCCCAGCAGTCCGTCGACATCGACGACTTCCTCGACCTCTCCTGGACCCAAGGAGAGGGTCGAGACCGAGGTAACGATCGCTTACGACTCGAATGCCGGTCACAGGCCGGCGGATTATCGCGCCCCCCGGCGCGGCGCGTTCACCGGAAAGGTGAAATCCGCGGAGCCCGGTTGCCTGAAGCGCACGATCAAGCTGTTCCGATTCGGCAAGCTGAAGAAGACGAAACGGAGCAAGGTGAGCGGGAAGTGGCACATCTTCTACCCGAATGCACACGGCCGCTTCTACGCAAAAGCGACGCGCAAGAAGTTCTTCGACCCGAGCGGCACCAAGATCATCTGCCGTTCGGACAAGTCGCCGCCTATCCGTCTCAAGCGATAACCAGTTCTTTGGGGGCCGCTTCGGCGGCCCCCTGTCGCGTCCGGTGGAGTCTCCCTGGGTCGCGTAGCCTCGCGAAGTGAATGTGAGCAGGCAGGTTCTCGCTGTCGTATTGACTGCGACTTCCCTTGCAGCTGCCGCATGCTCGTCGGCTTCCTCTGCCGGCACCAAAGTTGCCGAAGAGCTTGCCGGGACACGGCCCCGATTCGCCAGTGACGATCCGATAGCACGTGCATGCGCGTTGCCGAAGACCTACCTGACGAGGATCTGGCGCGGGTACAACCCATCTCACTCCGAAGATGTGACGATGCTTCCGCGTCAACCCGACTACTTCGGTTCGTTCACTTATCGGGGCCATTCGGGACCGTGGCGCTACCTCCAGCAAGTGCCTCTGGTGCTTTATGGCTCGCACATCGCCCAGTCCGGACGCGTGACCGGAGAAGTCGGTCTACGAGACATCTATCCGACCGTCGGCCGGCTCCTCCACGAGCCGCTACCCATGCGCTCGGGCTCCGTTCTGACGGAAGCGCTCGAGCAAACAGCTGCCCCGCGCCCGCGGCTCGTGATCGTGGTCATGTGGGACGGGGTGGGACGAAACGTGCTCGAGCGGTGGCCGGAGGCGTGGCCCCATCTGCGACACCTCGAGCACGTGGGGACCTCCTACTTCAACGCGACGGTCGGATCGTCTCCCTCGATCACCCCCGCGACCCATTCGACCTTGGGAACCGGAGCGTTCCCGCGGCAGCACGGTGTGACCGGGATCGAGTACCGAACGGATGCAGGCAACGTCCGAACGGCGTTTGCGAAGCGTGACCCGCGCGACCTGAAGTTGTCCACGTATGCCGACGTCATCGATCGCGAGCTCGACAACGAGCCGAAAGTGGGGACGCTGGCCTGGCGCTCGTGGCATCTAGGCATGCTGGGCCATGGGTTGGCGACGCCGGGCGGAGATGCCGATCAACTCGCGCTGATCGGTTACAGGGGACGCATCGGAGGGAACCCACACTTCTATTCGACCCCCCGTTACATGCGGACCCTCGGGGGATTCGACAGATACGCCGACGAGCTCGACCGATCCGACGGCAAGCTGGACGGAAAGTGGCGAGGAACCTCGATCACATCTGAGGAAGACAACCCCGCGTGGGTCCGTTTCGAGTCGCACGGTCTCCAGACCATGTTGCGGCGCGGTCACTACGGAGCAGACGAAACGCCGGACATGTTCTTCACCAACTTCAAGTCGACAGACATCGTGGGACATCTTTTCTCGATGGACGATCCCCGCATGAAAGATGTGCTGCAAGCACAGGACGCGGCTCTCGGCCGCTTGGTCCACTACTTGAAGCACGAGGTGGGCAACTTCACTCTCATCGTGTCGGCCGATCACGGCCATACTCCGTCGGCCGATCGGACGGGGGCATGGCCGGTGATGCAGACTGAGCTCGCGCACGACATCGACCGTCACTTCGGCGCACCTTCGGGCAGGTCGTTAGTGTTGACGACCAGCGCGACCGGACCGTTCCTCGACCGCAAGCTCATGAACAAGCTTGGGGTCACCGACGACGATGTCGCTCGATTCATGAATACGTATACGATCGCCGACAACTGGACCGGGTCGAACTTGCCCGATGGCTATCAACGGCGGGGAGACGAAGAGATCTTCTCGGCGGTGTTCCCGGGAAGCGATCTGCCACAGATCATGCAGTGCGCATTCGCCTCGCCGGCACCTACGCCCTCTGCCGGAGGAGGATGACCGCCGGCCGAGCCCCCCTCGGATCGGAATAGCCCCCCGCAATCCCTCGTTTACCTTCAGGCGTAGTGGAAATAGAGCTACCACCAACGAAGCGAGCGGAGAGGAGCACCCGTTGGCCCTCGAGGGCATCGAAGAGCGTCTCGACTGGCAGGAGGATGCCGCCTGCCGCGAGTACGACAACGTCCTGTTCTTCGGCGACGACCAAGGCGAAGCCGAGTTCGAGAAGCAGGCCCGCGAGGCGCGCGCCAAGGCCGTGTGCCAGCGCTGCCCCGTCGTCGAGCCGTGCCTCGAGTTCGCGATCGAGACGAACCAGAAGTACGGGATCTGGGGGGGCATGACGGACAAGGAGCGAGCCTCCCTCAAGCGCCGCCGCGCTCGGGCCCGCCGCGCCTCCTAACTCTTTCCATCCTTCTTTTCGCAGGAGCCCGGCGGCCCGCGGAGAACCCCATCCTTGCGTCATTTTCGTCCTATTCGTCGCGCTTGTCTTGATGGTCGACGGGGGATGAAGCAGCGTGGCGAGGAGTCGAAGCGTCTAGTTAACAAGCTGTGTTTTGCGGGCTCACGCCTATAAAGTGCTGGATTGGGCCCAAGACCAGGCAACCTTTAACACTGTGGGCTCGTTCTAATTAGTAGTTATTACGTAGTCACGGGGCAGGAGGGACAAGTTGGCTCGATTGAGTGCTAGTGCGAGCGACGGCCGGGCCGTCCTCCGAACGATTCTGGTGGTCCTGACCGTCATGATTCCGGCAGCATTGATTCTGCCTCCAGTATCCATCGCCGCCCCCGGCGACCCGTCGATCGCATTTCTGAACCCCTACCAGGACCCGCAAGACCCCAACGACCCGACAGTGAACCCAACGATGCAACCACCGGGTGAGGTCTCTGCGAAACAAGACACCGACACCGCCTACCACTTCGTGATGACGACAGCGAACGTTCCGGCGAATCCCGCGGTCGAGCTGGAAGCGGACGACGCGATTGGCAACACGACGACGCTCGGTGAAGCGACCCGTGTGAACACGAACACATGGGAGTTCTTCTGGGGCGGAAATCTGAATGGTCAGTTGGATGGCAATGGCCCGTACGTCATCCGAGCCGTTCTGTATCGCGACGTAACCGTCCCCGGAACGGGCACGGAGGTTGCGCGGGCAGAAGTGAAAGTCACTCTCAACAATGAGGACGCAATGGATGATCCGTCTCCATTCGAGACGGAAGATCAGGGGCAAACTGTCGAGCTCACCTACCCGTTGAACGGCGGACCTCTCGGGTACTACAACGTGTCATCGACGTCGACCAACTTCGTGATGGACGGCGTTGTCTCGGCCGCTAAGAACCAGAGTGACAACGGGACAACTTACGTAAAGGGGTTCTACACGACGTCCGCCCTGGGAACGGATCCGAAGTGGATCGCGTGCGGGGGCTACTCGTCGGTGACTCCACCGAACGTGCGGATGCGATGCAACCTCACCGCCCCGGACAAAGGTAGCGACATTACCGGCGTAATGATGCTGACCAACGACACTCGCAAGTCGAATGCGGGTGCCGCCGGTGGGCAACCCAACGACGATTCGACCGACGCGCACGCCGTGTTCCCTTACTTGCAAGTACCTACGAGTGTGCAGGTCACCCAGAACCAGAATTCCGTCAACCCTGCCTCGGATGGCTCCTTCGATTGCAAGCTTCCGATCGTGTCGACGGTGAGTGACCAGAGCGGCCGGCCCATGGCCGGGGTGAACGTCGACGTGCATGCCCAAGGCCCGACCGATCAACTGAAGTTCAATGTCGACACTTCCGGGAGCACCGCGACGGCGGCCAACCAGCCACCGAACAAAGGCAAGCATGCCAGCGAGGCGGCGTGGAGCTGTAGCGGCGGATCGACAAGTGGCAATCAGGGTGAGGTCAACGTCATCGCCACGCCCGACATAAAGCACATCGAGTCCGCTAGCGGCACGAACACGAGTGGCCAGTTCACCTTCGGTCTGCACACCGACAATGGAGGCGGTACCCAGATCACGTCGTGGGCCGACACTGTGGACGACGATCTTTTCTGCAACGGCGAGCCGTTCGGCACCGCATCGATCGGTTGGGGCCAGCTTGCCCCGAACCCGGTGATGATCCCGAACGACAACTGTGTGCCGCCCTCGACCACGCCGACGGTGTGTTCTTCGTCCTCGCCGGCAAGCTCTTCGCCCGCGGCGACGAGCTCGGCATTGTCGTCGGCAACGGCCACGGCTACCGCAACGGCGACCAGCAGCACCTCCCCACCGACCACCGGTTGCACCGGTCCGCGCGAGGTGAAGACGAACCTAACGATCCGATACGACAAGGGCGACAAAGCCTTTGAAGGTCGGGCTAGAAGCAAGAAGCCTCGCTGCCGGCG
>JBHELU010000161.1:0-10347 GCA_046262955.1 Actinomycetota bacterium
AGCCGGAGGCATGCTCGTCGGTTTGTTCCTGGCCGCGCTCCTGACGTTCTGGGGTCTCGAAGCAGCCCACTCGGTGCGGACGTGGGGCCGCTGGGCACCGACATGGGAAGGGGGCCGCGAGGAGCAACCGATCTCGGTCACCGGGCGCGTCGCACGCCGTATGGGCGTCATGACGGTGATCGTCGCGATGCTGTCCCCTCTGATCCTTCCTCAAGCCGAGGCTTTGATCTCGTTCCGGAACGGCTCCGGCGGTAACGGGTCGGGTTCGGGAGCAGGCTCCGGTCAGGTCGATCTGCTCGCCGACGTTGCAGCCACCCTGGACAAGCAGTCGAACCTGGAGCTCTTCAAGGTGAGAGCGTCCCGGCCCGCCTACTGGAAGCTCGCAACACTGAGTGATTTCGACGGCCGCATCTGGACGCGCGGTTCGGTAGACGAATCCCCTGCCACAGCGGGTGTGATCGCTCCTGCTCTCGCGGGCGACCCCAATAGTTCGTCTTTGACCCAGCAGTTCGAAATGACGGGCTTGAGTGGCCAGTACCTTCCGGCGGCCTACCTACCGGGAACGGTTCAGTTCCCTAACGATTCGCCCGCCGCAGCCAACCTGGTTTACGGAAACGACTCTGCCGACCTGCGGCTCGCTTCGGGGGAGGTGTCGCGGCTCATTTACACGGTCACCTCCGAGGTCCCGAACTTCGACTATGCCGGACTGCTGCATGCCAAGATCGGCTCGCTGTCCGATCCGGTGTTCACGCACGCGCCGGCGCTTTCACCTGCGGTCAAGCAGCTGCTCGATGAGTGGACGGCGGGGCTGACGACTCCATTCCAAAAGCTTTCTGCCATACAGAACCATCTCCGCAGCGAGTTCCACTACAACCTCCACCCCGACCTAGGTTCGTCGAGCGACGCTCTCACCGACTTCCTGACCAAGACGCGTACGGGGTTCTGCCAGCAGTTCGCTGCTGCGTTCGCGATGCTCGCTCGATCTCTGGGGTACCCAGCCCGGGTCGATATCGGCTTCCTTCCCGGCACCGAAACCGACTCACACACTTTTACCGTCAGGGGAACCGACGCCCACGCGTGGCCGGAGGTGTACTTCCAAGATTTCGGCTGGGTGTCGTTCGAGCCCACTCCCCGAGCTGCCGCACCTGCACTCCCGTACACGACCGAACCCGGTGCGCAAAGGCCTCCGGGAACCGGGACTCCCGGCGGCAACCGTTTTCGAGGTGGCCGGGGGGGCGGGGGCAAGAACGGCAGGCTCCAGTGCAAGAACCGTGGTGACCTGGGACCGGCGGCACGTTTATGCGCGGAGCGTCAGAACGAGCGGGTCAACAAAAAGCTGGTCCCCCTGACCAATTCCAAGACTCCAGGGCCTCCGGCATGGCGGTCGGCCTTCGAGCATCTGGTCAGGGTCATCGTCATCGCGTTTCTGTTCGCACTCGTGGTTGTGCCCTCGAGCAAGCGCGTTCGTCGAGTTCGCCGCCATCGACGAGCCGAGACGCCTCGAGCTGCCATCGCTGCGTTATTTGCCGACGTCGAGGAGGCGGGGGCCGAACTGTTGGTGCCACGGGGCCGGGCCCAACCCGCGACGTCCTATGCCGCCCGCCTATCCCAGGATGGTCATGCCCGCCGTGACGACACCTTCGAGCTCGCGCGCCTGTACCACGAGGCCCTGTTCAGAGCTTTAGAGCCGACACCGGCCGACGTCGAGAGAGCACGCCGTCTGGCGAAGGCGATCGTGTCGTCCCTGTGGTCGTACGCGTCGTGGCGGGCGAGGGCGCGACGGGTGTTCTCGCCGCGGCCGTTGCTTGCCGGGTGGAACCGCAGACCTCTGTTCGTGCGAACCGCTACCGCGTAGCGATGGCCGTTGGAATCGCCCGAGTTATCTAGCGAAGTGCCCCTAGGCTCCGCTCGAGCTGGGGGTCGCCTTCGGTTCGCAGCAGCTCGGCTCTCTTGCGGACGGCCACCGAGAATTCACGGTCGTACAGCGACGCAGGAGCCTTGCCGTCGACGCGAGCCGTGACCTCTTCCATCGCGCTGAAGAACGCAAGCTGTCCTTGCTTGAGAGCGTCCATCAGCACACCTTCGTCACTCTGGATCTCGTAGATGCTGCGACCGTCCGTCGCGAGGCTGACATTCGTGAGCTCGCTGTCGAGCTCGGCCTTCTTTCGCAGGTAATCGAATGCTTTTCTGACCTTCTGCAGGCTCATTCCTCCTGCCAGAAGGGACTGGACAACGCGCAGCGCGACGATGTCCCGGAAGGAATAGAGCCGTCTGACACCCGGACGGCCCCCGGTAGCTTGAACGTTTGGCCGGACCAAACCGATCCGGTCCCAATATCGAAGTTGATGAGCGGTGCAACCAGTTAAACGTGACGTCTCGTCAGCAGTAAAACCCTCCATCGAAGAGCGCGACCTCCCCCGCCGTTACTAGAAGCTTGTGTAAACCGACTCCCGTACCCATGGAGGAAGTAATAAGCGCTGGGTCGCGGGCCGCCGATGACAACGGTCCCGAATCTAGCGCGCCCGGAGCAGGCGCGGCAAGGGGCTGCCAAGGATTCGTTGCCTACATGACAGAACTTTTTTTTCTTCGGCCCGCGTTAGCGCCGCTCGTAACGCTGCCGCAACCGAGTTTCCCAGTCGTCGAACGCGCGCTGCAGTCGCTCGCGTCGGTTGCTCGTTGTTGGTCGTCGCTCGGTTACCAGGACATGAAGAGCCCCGACCAGGATCACGATCCCTGCGACCATCGCGCCGAAGGCAAGGAGGCCCGCGATGACGGACTGTGACACGAAGAACGCGACCAGCAGGACTATGCCGATCACGAACAACGCTATCCCCATACGCACCTTTCGCACCTGGTCCATGTGCGGAGCGCGACGTGTCACGTCGCGGGCGAATTCGGGATCCTCGTGATAGAGGCTTTTTTCGATCTCTTCGAGGATGCGCTGCTCGCGCTCGGAAAGAGGCACTGTCATCCGATTATAGAAAGGGGCACCGGCTACCCGTCACTTTTAGACGTCGGGGACAACTAATCGATGGCATCCAGAAGGGTGGCCTGCTTCACGGCTTCAGATCCGAAACGCTCGCGGATGCTATCGATGGCAGTTGTCGCTCCGGCCCACCTGGAGGGCGCTGCCAGCAGATCCAGTTGGCGACGGGGGGGACCGGGGGCTAGACCGGACATGCTGACGCCCAAGAGGCGGATCCTCACTCGAGATAGACCCACTTTCTCGCACAGCTCCTTTGCCACCGAGTAGATGTCGGCAGCCGAATCGATCTCTTCCTCGACCGTCTTCGATCTGGTGATCGTCGAGAAGTTGGAGAACCTCACCTTGATCGTCACGGTGCGTCCGCACAAGGTCTTGGCCCGGAGGCGCGAGGCGGTGCGGTCCGACAGCCGTAGTAGCTCCCGGAAGATCTCGGACGGATCGTCCAGATCGCGAGCGAACGTGTTTTCCGAACCGACCGACTTTGCAGGCTCGTCGACTACCACTGCGCGCTCGTCTCTTCCTTGCGCGAGCTCCCATAGGTGCCGCCCCAGTGAGTTGCCAACCGCTCGTTCGAGCGTTCGTGCCGGCAAGCGGCAGATGTCCCCCACGGTCTCGAGCCCGAGCCGGCGGAGCTGTATCGCGGTCTGCTCACCGACCCCCCATAAAGCCCCCACCGGCAAGGGGTGAAGAAACTCGTCGATCCGATCGGGCTCGACGATCAACAAGCCGTCGGGTTTGGCAGTAGTGGACGCAAGCTTCGCAAGGAATTTGTTCGGAGCTGCTCCGACCGTGCACGGCAGGCCCAGTGATGCAATGTCTTTCTTGATCGACCGAGCGATGTCGAGCGGCGACCCGAACAGCTTCGTTGATCCGCCGATGTCGAGGAACGCTTCGTCCAAGGACAACGGTTCGACCAGCGGGGTGAACGACTCGAAGACCTCCCTGATCTTGTGCGAGTGCTCTTGGTAAGCCTGGAAGTCGTTAGCCAGGAAGCGAGCGTGGGGGCAGAGGCGACGCGCTCTGACGATCGGCATCGCGGAGTGAACGCCGAAGGCCCGAGCTTGGTACGACGCCGAAGTCACGACGCCACGGCCTCCGAGTCCCCCGACGATGACCGGGAGGCCCTTCAGGCTCGGGTCTTTCACCACCTCGACGGACGCGTAGAACGCGTCCATGTCGACGTGCAGGATCGGCGTGGCCGTGGTCATCCAGAAAAGCCTATGACCGGGTCCCTCGGGTCTTCGGCCGCGGAGGAGTGAAGTACCTTGAGACGAACTCGAGTGATGGCCCGAGCGATAGCCAGCGGATAGGAGGCCCCACATGGAGTATCGAGTTCTCGGCTCAACCGGCGTCAAGGTCAGCACGTTCTGCTTGGGCGCCATGATGTTCGGTCAGTGGGGCAACACCGACGTGGAGGAGTCCGTTCGCATCATCCACAAGGCCCTCGATTCGGGCATCAACTTCGTCGACACCGCCGACGTCTATTCCCAAGGCCAGTCCGAGGAGATCGTTGGTCGCGCCCTCAAGGACAGGCGAGACGATGTCTTCCTGGCTACCAAAGTCCACGGTCAGATGGGCGAAGGCCCGAACCGGCAAGGGAACTCGCGCTACTGGATCCTGCGAGAAGTAGAAGACAGCCTTTCTCGTCTGGGAACCGACCACATCGACCTGTACCAGATCCACAGGCCCGACCCTTCGACCGAGATCGACGAGACGCTCACGGCCCTCGACGACCTGGTGCGTCAAGGAAAGGTTCGCTACATCGGATGCTCGACGTTCCCGTCGTGGCAGATCGTCGAGGCTCAGGTCGTCTCCGAGCAGCGCGGCATCGCTCGCTTCGTGTGCGAACAACCCCCTTATTCGATATTCGTTAGAGGTATCGAGCGCGACGTCCTCCCGGTGGTCCAGCGCTACGGGATGGGAGCGATCGTGTGGAGCCCGCTTGCGGGTGGATGGCTGACCGGCAAATACCGGCGCAACGAGCAGCCGCCGTCCGATTCCCGTGCCGTCCGCTTCAAGGGCCGGGGAGCAGTGGCGGATCGCTACGACGTCGAGAACCCTGCGAACGCGCGGAAGTTCGACCTGGTCGAGGATCTGACGAACGTGGCCGACAAGGCCGGGACCACCCTGACGAGGATGGCGAATGCATTCACGCTCGCCCACCCAGCCGTCACGTCGGCCATCATCGGCCCGCGGACCATGGAGCAGCTCGATGACGTGCTCGAGGGGGCCGATCTGAGGCTCGACGATGCAACGCTCGACGCGATCGACGACCTCGTTGCACCGGGAACCGTCGTCGCCGAAGCGGATCGCGGCTGGCAAGAGCCGTGGATGGAGCCCTCGGCCCGCCGTCTGTAGGCAGGACTTCGACGGTTTCCCCCGAACCCTCCATGTAACAAAGGAGGGCTCATGCGCAGGCTTCTCGCACTTGTCGTATCGAGTCTGCTGCTCGCGGCCTTGTTCGTGCCGCCGGCTCAGGCCGACCTGCCGGGCAAGCAAGATGGCCAAGTCGCCTTCTCTTTGTTCGGGGGGACGGCCTCCGGGCATCCCGTCCTCTATCTCGTCGGTGCGATCGTGTTCGACCAAACTCAACCCCAAACCCTGGCGATGCTCGCTCGATTGCCGTGCACCAAAGTGATTCACAAGGGGAAGCCGAAGCTTTCGTGCAAAGGGACGCTCAATACGGTCACGGTGTTGCCTCCCGACCTGTTCGTGGACCCACTGCTACGGAACGCCCATCTCAGCGTCGACTACCAGGGCTTGCATACAGAGGTCGATTGGACGTCGACCGATGACGCCGGGCCCCAATACAAGACGAGCCCATTCGTCTATGCGGGCTTGCAAGTGGATGCCGATTCATCGGGTGAGGTCCTGGGCCACAAGTTCTCGTCGGCGGACGAGCACGGTTACTCGTACATGCTCGAATACGCCTCGATCGACACATCGGTGCACGGCGTTCGTATAACCGGCAACGTCGACTCGGGTTTCCACGTGGACGCCAAAATCCCCCTGGCTTCCCTCAAGAGGTGAACTAGTGGCCGGCACTGCCACCGGATGCATGCCACAGCTTCATAGGCGCGGCTAGGTCGCGCTCTTTATCGGCCAGACCTAGAGTTCGCTGACGCTCGCGCTGGCGAGCTAGTGCATCGCCGAGACCGATCCCTCGCTTGCGATCCGATGCGAGCTCGGCAAGGTCGAACACCTCTTCGGCTACGACTGTGATCCCGACATTGTTGGCGTCCAACTGATGCGTGCGCGACGCTCCCCCGCGCTTTCGCACCTCGCCTTTGACGAGCAACAGCCACGAATGGAAAACGGTCCGAGCACAATGCGCCTGCACGCGCTCGAACACCGTCACGTCGATCGGACCGGTGATGTCGTCCAGGGTCACGAAGATGATCCGCTGCCCGGAACGGATCGCCGGCGTCTGGCTGGCGACCTTCACGCCGGCAACCCACACGTGACTGCGATTGCGCTGATCCCGGAGCTCGGCGGCCGCAATGCAACCGGCCTCTGCGACCAGCGAGCCGTAGAGCTCCATGATGTGGCGGCGGGCGTCGATGCCCCCGATCTCGAGCTCGGCTTCGGTCTCTTCGAGAGGCGAGTAGTTCTTTAATCCGTCCAGGCTTTGCTGGATCGGCTCGTCGAGGGCCAGCTGCAGCTGCTTGCCCGGGGCCGGCTTGGGCTCGGCAGACAAAGAGATACCTCGCCACAGAAGCTCGCGCCGGCTGCGACCGTCTGCCATCAGGTCCAGCGCTCCTATGTGGATGAGGTTCTCGAGCACGGGCCGCGATAGCTCGGTGCGCCGCCATAGATCTTCCAGTGACATGAATGGACTCGTTCGCGCGGTCAGGATCGAGTCGATCTCGGCATCGGAGATGTCGCGGACTTCGCTCAATGCCAGACGGATGCCGAGAGTCCGATCGCTCGTTTCCCCCAGGTGCTCGACCCGATACGTCTTGTCGGACGAATTCACCTCGATAGGCAAGATGGGGATCCCCATCTGGCGTGCGTCGGCAACGATCAGCCGGCGTGGGTACATGCCCGGGTCATGGGTCAGAACACCGGCAAGGAACTCGGCGGGATAGTGAGCTTTCAGCCACGACGACAGATAGGTAGGCAATGCGAACGCCGCGGCGTGGGCCTTACAGAAGCCGAACGACGCGAACGAGAACACCTCTTTCCATAGAGCTCGGGCCTGGTCTATGGGGAATCCGTTCGCGATCGCGCTCTCGATGAACCACGTCGCAACATCCTCCTCGGGAGGGACTATCTCGATCGGGCCGGGGACCGTCCCTCCGTGGAAGATGACGCGCGGGCGCGAGTCGGGATCGTCGGGAGCGGCCGGGCGATCGGCATCGAGATGGCGGCGGACGTAATCGGCATCGGCAAGCGAGCATCCGGTGACGGCTTGGATCACACGGATCACCTGCTCGTGATAGACGACCACACCGTTGGTCTCTTTCAGGATCGGTTTCAGGTCCGGGTGCGCGTAGAACGATTCCTGGAAACCGTGACGTCGCTCGAGGAACGGCGACACCATGTCGGACTTGACCGGGCCGGGCCGGAACAGAGAGATGTCGATGATCAGGTCCTCGAACCGATCGGGCTGGAAACGGGCGAGTAGCTCGCGCTGCCCCGGTGACTCGATCTGGAAGCAGCCGAGGGTGCGAGAGGTCCGGATCAGAGCGAAGGTCTCGGGGTCGTCGTGCGGTAGCGAATCGAGATCGAGCTTGGTGCCGCGGCTACGTTCGACCTCGCCGACCGCATGCGCAATGGACGAAAGCATCCGAACGCCCAGCACGTCTAGCTTCGCGAGGCCGAGCTCTTCGACATCGTCTTTGTCGGCCTGCAGCATCGTGAAGCCCTGGAACGACTCTTGCATCGGTACCCGGTCGGCAAGGTCGGGCGACGACAAGATCACCCCCGATGGGTGGAGAGCGAGGTGGCGGGGGAAGCCGTCGATAGCGACGCATAGCTCGAAGAGCTGCTCGAGCTGGCCGGCCCTCAAGTTGGTTCCCGCCAGCTCCGGCAACCGTTCGATCGCGCGAGGGATGTCGCGGGCCGCGATACGCGGGAATGCCTTCGCGACCGTGTCGATCTCATCGGCCGGTATCCCCAAGGCCTTACCCACCTCGCGGATCGCCATCCGGGCCCGAAACGTATCGACCATGCAACACATCGCCGTCTGCTCGGCCCCGTAGGTATCGAGGATGTACGCAAGAACTTCCTCGCGCCGGTGAGATTCGACGTCCACATCGATATCGGGCAGCTCCTCACGTCGCTCGTTTATGAACCGTTCGAACAGCAGGTCGTAACGAACGGGATCGACGTCGGAGATTCCCAGGACGTAGCACACCAGCGAGCCCGCTGCGCTTCCGCGGCACGCGCAGCGGATCCCAAGGTCGTGACGTGCATGAGAGACGATGTCGGCAACCAGCAGAAAGTAGGCAGCGAAACCCATCTTGAAGATGAGCTGCAGTTCGTGCTGCAAACGGGAGTCGATCTCTTTCGTTACCCGGTCGTAACGCCGGCGAGCGCCTTCGTAGCAGCGCCGAGCGAGGAGGCCGGTGTGGGTCTCACCTGCATGACCTCCCATCGCTCCGACCGGGATATCGGGGAAGTGGAACGTCCCAAAGTCGAGGTCGAAGTCGCACGCATCTGCGATCGCAACCGTTTCGTCGAGGACCTCGGGAGCATCGGTGAATAACGCACGCATTTCGGCAGGACGTTTAAGCGAGTACTCAGAGGTCCGGCGGAGAGCCGTCGTACGCGACAGCGGGACGATCTCTTTGATCGCGTGGAGCAGCTCGTGAGTGACGGCATCTTCCTCTTCGGCGTAGTGGACGTCGTTCGTAGCAACGGCCGCTACACCGGCTTCAGATGCCACTTTGAGCAAGCGATCTCTAAGGAGCCGGTCACCATAGCCACGATGGTCGAACACTTCGATGCGGAAACTCTCACCGATGTGGCTGCGCCATCGCCGCGCAAGATCGATCGCTTGTGGCATTCGTCCGGCCGCAGTCAGCCGGGCGATCGCACCGTGCTCGCATCCGGATAAGACGAAAAGCCCTTCGGAGCGCTCGACGATCTTGTCGATGGTTGTTTCGGGATGATCGCGCTCGTGACTTAGATGGGCATCGGAGATGAGCCGGCACAGGTTCGCGTAGCCGGTCGCGTCTCGCGCGATGACGGTGACGTGACCGGTCGTCGTCGTGAGCTCGGCCCCGTAGATCGGTTTGACCCCCGTCTGACGACACGCACGTGCGAACCGAACTGCTCCCGTGAGGGCGTCGTGATCGGTCAGGGCGATGGCCTCGTATCCCTGCGCGCGAGCGAGGTATGGAAGCGTCTCGGCTGGGATCGCGCCGTCGCGCAGCGACCACGTCGAGTGGCAATGAAGGTGCACGAAATCCGAGCCCATCAGGGTTCGGAGGATCGTGTCGTTACGGCATGTCGGCCGGGATCTCGGTTCCGCTTGCCTTTGCGATCAACTTGCCGTTCGGGTCGGTGATCTCGGCTTCCGCGAAGATGACCCGCCGGCCCGACTTCACGACGTAACCGGCGCCGGTCAGAGTCGTGCCCGCAGGAACGGGGCGAAATATCGAGATCTTCATCTCTGCCAGTGCCGGATATCGCTCGGGAGGCAGGTAAGCAGCACTGGCGCCACCAAGTAACGCATCGGCGAACGCGGCGAGCATTCCGCCCTGGATCCCACCCGCAGAATTCGTGTACTCGTCGGGCACCGTCCACGTGAACGTGACGCGCTCGGCGGGATCGCCGGTGTCGTCGATGCGGAACCCAAGCGTGTCGTTCGCAGGGATAGGTAGAGAACCATCCACGATGGAATCCCAGCGCGTTCGTGTCACGGCGCCGACGATACCTGCAGCTCAATCCCACACCCGAGCCATCCGCCATATCCCCGCGGCACGATCGAGATAGACGTCGTAGACCGCGCCGGTGGAGTGAAGGAAACCGTCTGAGTCGATGTCACCAGTGCCGAGCTCGGATGCCGGTCGCGCCAGCACGCGGTAGTACTCGCGATCGCGGCGGCCATCTCCGTTCCACCATTCGTTCGCGTCTCGCCACGTCGACAGGTGCTGATCGATGTCGTACCGGCGGCCGCGCCATAAGAATGCGACCGGAACCGCGGCATACGGATCTGCAGTTACGTCGATCGGATCGTCGTATCGCTTTGCCACTTCTTACTGCTGCCCCCCCACCCGAGATACGGCGCAAGAGATAAAAGGGGCCCGATCGACCCGCTCTGTTCGAGCGAGCCCATCGGGCCCCGGCACGTCTCTCCCTGAGGGCTGCGGCAGCCGGGGAACCGCCGCTAGATCCGAGCCACCGTCCTGGTG
>JBHELU010000162.1:0-4550 GCA_046262955.1 Actinomycetota bacterium
GGCCAGCGTTCTATCGGCGGCCGCGTCCAGGAACTCACGGGACTCACCCTCGTGAACGAAACCACGTGTGATGAGATCCGGTCCCGCCAGGATCTCGCCCGACTGGCCGTCGATCGTCACGACACAGATCACGACTCCGTCTTCGGACAGAACGCGCCGGTCGCGTAATACGACGGGGCCAACGTCGCCTACGCCGATACCGTCGACCAAGATCGTGCCGTGCGGAACGCGGTCGCCACGCGTCATCTGGCCGTCGGTGAGCTCGAGGACATCTCCGTCCTCGACGATCCTTATCGATCGAGGATCGCAGCCCGCTGCTTCGGCGATCTTTGCATGCAACTTCAACTGACGGTATTCGCCATGCACGGGCGTGAAGTTGCGAGGCTTGACAATGGATATGAGCTCTTCGAGCTCGTCGGAAGCAGCGTGACCCGAAACGTGGACGGGGGCGGAACCTGCGTGAAAGACCTCGGCCCCCGCGCGGTACAGCGCGTTCAGAACTCGGTGAACCGCCGATTCGTTGCCGGGGATCGGGCTGGCAGATAAGACCACGGTGTCGTCGGCTTCGCATCGGACGAACTTGTGCTCGCCTGCTGCGATCAAGGAGAGCGCGGACAGAGGCTCACCTTGGGAGCCGGTGCAAACGATCGCAGTTTCGTTCGGTGCGTGTCGATCGATCTCTGTGATGTCGATGATGGTTCGATCCGACACCGATAAGTAGCCGAGCTCTCTACCGACCTCGACGTTCGCCACCATCGAACGACCGACGAACGCAACTTTGCGTCTTGTGGCCTCGGCCGCGTAGCACACCTGTTGGATCCGATGAAGGTTCGACGCGAAGCACGCAACGATCACGCGTCTGGGCGCGTTCTGAAGGATCGAGTGAAGGATGGGCCCGACGATCGCCTCCGACGGTGTGCGACCCGACCGTTCCGCATTGGTCGAGTCGGCTAGAAGAAGGTCGACTCCCTGCTCCCCTAACTCGGCGAACCCCTCCAGATCGGTCCGGCGACCATCGATCGGCGCGTCGTCGAGCTTGAAATCGCTCGTGTAGACGATCCTCCCGTCCGGGCTGTCGACCACCACCGCCATCGAGTCGGGGATCGAATGCGAAACGGCCAGGAACCGGCACTCGAACGGACCGATCGTCCGCTCTCCGGGGGCCGCGACGGTGACGGTGTCGGCAGAGATCCCAGACTCGCTCATCCGGCGGCGCGCCATACCGAGCGTCAAGGCCGTGCCAAACACCGGCGCGTCGACCTTCTGCAACAACCACGTGAGCGCACCGACGTGGTCCTCGTGTCCGTGCGTCAGTACGATCCCGCAACACTGATCGGCTCGGTCGGCCACCCAGGTGAAGTCGGGAAGCACCAGATCGACTCCGGGCATCTCCTCGGTCGGGAAGGAGAGGCCGGCGTCGACGATCAAGATCTTGCCTTGCGACTGAACGGCGAACATGTTGCGACCGACCTCTCCGAGCCCGCCCAGGAAGACGACTCGGGTGCCGGCCTCTGCGGGTGTCACAACAGTCCCGACTTCTCCAAGCTCGCGCGGATGATGCCCTTCTCTTCGTAGGTCGCTTCGACGAGCGGGAGCCGCGGCTTACCGACGTTCAAGCCGATCATGTTCACTGCGGCTTTGACCGGTATCGGGCTGGCGGTGACGGTCATGATGACGTCCATCAAGGGCAGTAGCTCGAGATAGATGCGCGTTGCCTCGTCGACCTTGCCGTCACCCCACGCTTCGAATATCTGCTTGATCTGGGGGCCGACCAGATGCGAGCACACCGAGACGATGCCGACCGCTCCTGCAGCTACGTGCGGCAGGAGCAAGCCATCGTCGCCCGAGTAGATCTCGAAGTCCGAACGGCCGGCCGCATCCAGGTCCGCACGTAGCCGAGCCGTCTCGGCGGCGTCGCCAACCGCGTCTTTCACTGCGACGATCCGCTCGTGGGCGGCAAGCGCGACCATGGTCGGCCGCTCGACGCGCCGTCCGGTCCGGCCTGGGATGTCGTAGATGACCGCCGGGATATCGATCGCATCCGCTATCGCGGTGAAATGTGCGAGCAGACCGCTCTGCGGAGGCTTCGAGTAGTAAGGAGTCACCAACAGGCACGCATCGACGTCGAGCGCGGCGGCTTCCTTGGACAGATCGATAGATTCTTGCGTGTTGTAGGTGCCGGTGCCGACAATGACCGACGCGCGGCCCCCGACCTCATCGACGATCGCTTCGAACAGAGCCAGCTTCTCGTTGTGAGTGAGAGTCGGCGATTCGCCGGTCGTCCCGCACACGACGAGACCATCCGAGCCGTGCTCGACGAGATGCTTGGCGAGCGAACGCGCTGCCGTGAGATCTAGTTGGGAGTCCTGGTCGAACGGCGTGACCATCGCGGTCAAGACCTGTCCGAAGCGACTGCTCATCGTCCTACCTCCATCCAAGTGGGGCTATCAACCTAACCGCCAATCGTCGTCGTTAGCGGGACCCCCACCGACCGATCCGGCTGGTTCCCGTCGTAGACCTGGACGCTGTTCTCGGCTTGGCCGGCGATCTCGAGGGCTCGAACCACGAAGGTGATCGTCGTGGACCGGCCCTCCGCAAGGGGGCCGAAACGGTAGATGTCTCCATCGGTCGACACGCCCTGCGGGTGCGGGTCGACGGACAAGATCGAAGGGTTCTTGTGCTTGGCTCCGATCGGAACAAGGGGCACCAGCTGACCGTTCGGGGAAGACGGCGCGCCGAGCAGCGAGAAGCTGACGAAGACGTGCGCGATGTCACCCGGCCCGGGGTTCGAGACGTTCAAGACGAGATCCGATTGCTGACCGGGATCAACTTGCGTGGGGAAATCGATAGTGAGTTGCGGTTTGCCCTGGCCGCTCGAAGTGAGGTTGGGGTTATCCCCTCCGTAACAAGAAACAGTCAAGAGCGCGACCAACAGCGCGAGGGTCGAGCAGTTGGCGATGCGTCTCACTACAGGTCTAGAAGATGTTCGAGCCCCACCGTCAAGCCCGGCAGAGTTGCAACGCGTTTGACCGCGAGGATCACGCCGGGCATAAACGATGCGCGATCGAGCGAATCGTGCTTGATCGTCAACGTTTCACCCGCCGATCCGAGGATGACCTCTTGATGTGCAACCGAGCCCGGCACGCGCAACGAGTGCACGTTGATCCCGTCGACGTCCTGCCCTCGGCTCACCTGATCCCCTGAAACCCGCGACCACTTCGAGCCGCGCGCCTCGTTCATCAACTCGGCCGTTCGCAGAGCGGTCCCCGAGGGAGCGTCCAGCTTGTTCTCGTGATGACGTTCGGAGATCTCGGCGCGGTCGAAGTAGCGAGCGGCTTGCGCTGCGAACTGCATCATCAGGACCGCGCCGACGGCAAAGTTGGGGGCGACGAAACAGTTCGCTTTCGAAGCTCCGGCGCGCTGCCGGACGTCGGCCAGATCGCTCTCGGAAAGCCCCGTGGTCCCGACGACGCAGTGGATCTCGTGGTCGAGCAACCACGTCACATTGTCTTTGACCGCTTGCGGAGTCGTGAAGTCCACCGCGACCTCGGCCCCGTTCTCGACAGCAGCCTCGAGCGGGTCGTCGACATCGAGACGGGCAACTAGCTCGAGATCGGAATCCGACTCGACGGCATCACAGACAGTCGAGCCCATGCGACCGGCGGCTCCCAGGACCGCAACCCGGGTCACGATCGTCTAGGCCGCGTAACGGTTGAACGCGTCGTCTTCGAACGGACCGACGACCGTGATCCTAAACTTGCCGTTCTGCAGCAGGTCGCGCGCGACTCGTTCGACGTCTTGCTTCTCGAGCGCGTCGTAGCGAGCAATCATCTCGTCGAGCGACAGGATCTCGCCCGTGGTCAGCTGCTGGCGACCGAGCCGGTTCATGCGACTGCCGGGATCCTCTGCCGAAAGCACCAGCGATCCTTTGACGTGACCCTTCGCACGGGCGAACTCGGAATCGGTTAAGCCACTGTCGACGATCGTGGCGATCTCGGACTGGATGATGTCGATGACGTTGTCGGCGTTCTGCGGAGTCGTCCCCGCATAAACGCCAAAAGTGCCGGTGTCGGCGAACATCGAACGGTACGAGTACACCGAATACGCAAGCCCTCGCTTCTCGCGGATCTCCTGAAACAGCCGGGACGACATCCCGCCGCCCAGGATCGTGTCGAGCAGCGTCAACGCGTGGAGATCCTCGTGACCGCGGCGCAACCCCTCGGTTCCCACCACGATGTGCGCCTGCTCGGTAGGTCTGTGGAAGACGTTCACACCGGTCTCGAGCGGCACCGACCCGGCGTCCCGACCCGTCTTGACTCCCTGTGTGTCATCGAAAAGAGCCTGGATGCGCCCGACAAGATCCGAGTGGTCGACGTGGCCGGCCGACGCGACGACCAGGTTCTTAGGTGAGTAGCGCTCGCGCCAATAGCCCTCTACCCGGTCGCGATCGACCCGGCCGATCGTCTCGTTGTATCCGAGCACGGGTCGTCCGAGAGGATGATTAGGGAACACCGAACGGAAGAAGAGGTCGTGCACGAGCTCGTCCGGAG
>JBHELU010000163.1:0-3461 GCA_046262955.1 Actinomycetota bacterium
ATCGAACGCCAGATCGTTAACGGCATGGCCACGGAAAGAGGGAAGCTCTTGCCCGTCCAGCGATTCATTTGGCGAAGAGCGAGGTTTTGCGAATTGACCAGCTATCCGGCCGACTTTGATCACCGGCAAGCCCGCTGCGTAGGTCAGCACGACCGCCATCTGCAGGATGATCTTCAACTTGTCGCGGATGTCGTCGGCTTGAAAGTCGCCGAAAGCTTCGGCGCAGTCGCCGGCCTGTAGAACGAATGCTTCCCCGCGGCCCGCTCTTGCGATCCCGGCCTTGAGCGAGCGAGCCTCTCCGGCGAACACCAGCGGAGGAAGACGTCTTAGCTCCTCGAGCACCGCCTCGAGCTCGGCCGCGTCGGGCCATTCCGGCTGTTGTGCGGCCGGCTTGGCTCGCCACGACGACGGGGACCACGTCTGCATCGCCCAATCGTCGCGTGGATCAACAACCGACGTGGGACGATTCACAAATGGCCGATCCAAAGCTAGTCACGCTCGACCAGATCGAGGACGCTCGTTCTCAACTGAAGGGAGTGGCGGTTCGCACGCCGTTGGACGAATCGCGAGCCCTGTCGTCGCAGGTGGGAGGGCAGGTATTCGTCAAATGCGAGAACCTGCAACGCACGGGCTCCTTCAAGATCCGCGGCGCTTACAACCGGATCAGCCGGCTCGATCCATCCGAGAAAGAGCGGGGGGTCGTCGCGGCATCGGCCGGAAACCACGCCCAAGGTGTTGCACTTGCGGCCACTTTGTCCGGCACTCACTCGACCGTGTTCATGCCGGAATCTGCTTCCCTGCCAAAGGTCGAGGCCACGCGGAGGTACGGCGCCGACGTCGAGCTCGTCGGTAAGGACTTCGGCGCGGCCTTCGATGCCGCGGTTGAGTGGGCTCGGGAGCAAGGATCTGTTTTCGTGCACCCGTTCGATCACCCCCATGTGATCGCGGGTCAAGGGACGATCGGTTGTGAGATCTCCGAGCAGGTTGATGATTTCGGCACTGTGATCGTCCCCGTCGGCGGGGGTGGATTGATCTCCGGAATCGCAGCCGCTTTGCGAGGCTTGCGCGATGGAGTCCGCATCATCGGTGTTGAAGCAGCAGGTGCTGCAGCGTTCGTTCCGTCACTCGAACAGGGCTCACCCATCACGTTGGATTCGATGTCGACCATCGCCGATGGGATCGCGGCCAACCGGCCCGGAGATCTGACCTTCGCGCACGTTCGGGAACAGGTCGACGAGGTCGTCACGGTCAACGACGAAGCGATCGCAGAGGCTCTGGTCGTAGCAGCCGAACGGATGAAACTGGTTCTCGAGGCCGCAGGTGCATCCGCGATCGCCGCGCTACTTCAGAACAAAACTGAGATCGTTCCACCGGTCGTCGTCGTCCTGTCGGGTGGGAACATCGATCCGCTGCTGTTGCTCCGGGTGATTCGCTTCGGGCTCAGCTCCTCGGGCCGCTATTTCGCGTTCCATACGCGGATCACCGATCATCCCGGCGAGCTCGCGCGCCTGCTCGGATTGATCGCGCAAGCCGGGGCCAACGTGGTCGGCGTCGAGCACCACAGGGAAGGCGTTTCGATGCACCTCGGAGAAGTGGACGTCGCTTTGCAGATCGAGACCCGGGGACCCGACCACATCGCCTCGGTCACCAAGGAGCTTGCCGAGAGCGGATACCGGGTAGAACCCCTGTAGGGCTCGCGCCGCAGGCCGTTTACCTGCACAATTACCGTATGGAACCGGACCGTTCCACCGTCGAACGCCTCGTCGATTCGTGGCTTTCAGAGGACCTCGGACGAGGCGACGTCACCAGCCGGGCGATCGCTGGCGGAAGATTCGTGATGGCTCGGATCGAAGCCCGCGCTCCCATGGTCGTCGCCGGGATCGACATCGCCCGAGCCTGTTTCGAGCGGCTGGGCCCGATCCGCTTCGAAGCCCTCGTCAAAGATTCGCAGCACGTTGACGCTATAGCGGCGCTTGCTCGTCTGGAAGGACCCCTCGAGACGGTGCTGGGGGCCGAGCGGACGGCCTTGAACGTTCTCGGTCACCTTTCGGGCATCGCCACGCTCACAGCCCAGTTCGTCACCGCTGTCGCGGGAACCGGCGTGCGTATCGCAGACACGCGGAAGACCACCCCCGGTCTTCGCGTTGTAGAGAAGTACGCGGTATCGGTCGGCGGCGGGACGAACCAGCGGTTCGGTCTCGACGAAGACATCTTGATCAAGGAAAACCACGTGGCTGCTGCAGGCGGGGTAACGAAGGCGATCGAACGAGCGCGAGCCAATGCGCCATTCGGTCTCAGGATCGAAGTGGAAGTCACCAGCGAGAGCGAACTCAGCGCCGCGCTCGACGCGGGGGCCGAGATCGTTCTTCTGGACAACATGAGTCCCGATCGGGTTCGCGATTCGGTCGCCCACATCTCGGGTCGCGCTCTCGTGGAGGTCTCCGGGGGGATCACACTGACGAACGTCCGTGACTACGCGCTGCCCGGAGTCGATCTCATCTCGGTTGGAGCGCTGACTCACTCGGCTCCAACTGCCGACGTTGCCCTGGAGGTCGAACGGTGAGCGTCGATCTGCGCTCGACGCGGTCTCAGGCTCCGCGTCTCACACCAGAAGCTCTGGCAGACGGAGCGACCCAAGCTTGGGTCGACGAGGTCCGCGCGCTGGCCGCGCGTGAAGAAGCCATCATCGTTGCCCATAACTACCAAGTGCCGGTGATCCAGGACGTTGCCGACTACGTCGGCGACTCTTTGGAGTTGTCGCGCATCGCTGCCGAGACCGACGCGCCGACCATCGTGTTCTGCGGCGTGCACTTCATGGCGGAAACCGCCAAGATCCTGGCCCCCGACAAGAGAGTCCTGATCCCGGATCCGCAGGCCGGCTGCTCTCTTGCTGCATCGATCACCGCCGATCAACTGCGTGAGTGGAAAGCCGAGCACCCGGGGGCTGCGGTCGTCATGTACGTGAACACCTCTGCGGAGGTGAAAGCCGAAACCGACTACTGCTGCACTTCGGCCAACGCGGTCAAGGTCGTGCAGTCGATCCCGGAGGATCGCGAGATCTTGTTCGGCCCCGACATGTTCCTGGGTGCGCACGTCGAGCGGATGAGCGGCCGAAAGATGCACGTGTGGATGGGCGAGTGTCACGTGCACGCAGGGATCGAACCTTCGGACATCCAAACGACGATGGCAGAGCATCCCGATGCCGAGCTACACGTGCACGCCGAGTGCGGCTGCTCGTCGCAATGCATGTACCTGTTGTCGACGGGAGACCTTCCTGCCGACCGAACCTTCATCCTCGGTACGGGAGGGATGGTTCGAAGAGCTCGCGTGTCGGAAGCCAAAGAGTTCATCGTTGCAACGGAGACTGGGATGCTGCATCGACTGCGCAAAGAGAATCCCCAGGCCCATTACATCCCGGCCAATCCTGCGGCCGTGTGCGGTTACATGAAGATGATCACGCC
>JBHELU010000164.1:0-7579 GCA_046262955.1 Actinomycetota bacterium
TCTCGGTACACCTGCAGAAGAGGCGGGCGGAGGCAAGGTCGACCTGATCCGAGCCGGCGCGTTCGACGACGTCGACGTTTCTTTGATGGTGCATCCGGGCCCCATGGAGGTCGTGGACATGCCCACCCTCGCCGTCGTCCAGGTGCGTGTCACCTATCACGGCAAGGAGTCACATGCATCGGCATTCCCCGAGCTTGGCGTAAACGCGCTAGACGCGCTCAACATCTCTTACACGGCGATCTCGGCTCTCCGTCAGCACATCCGCTCGACCGATCGCATCCACGGCATCGTCACGCACGGCGGAGACGCACCGAACGTCGTGCCGCAGCTCACGACGGCCGAGTACTACATGCGCTCGGCAACCCTCGAAGAGCTCGAAGACCTTCAGGTTCGTGTGCGTAAGTGTTTCGAAGCAGGCGCACTGGCAACGGGCTGCGATGTAGAGGTCGAGCGGCGCGGACATCCTTACGATCGAGTCGTCATGAACCCGACCATGGGCGAGATGTACGACCGCAACCTGCAAGCGATCGGCCGCCAGTCGTTGCCCCGGGCCGCGGTCGAGATGACCGCCGGTTCGACCGATATGGGCAACGTTTCGCAGGTCGTTCCCGCGATCCATCCCTTGATGAGCATCGACTCGCTGCCTGCGGTTAATCATCAGGCCGACTTCACCGCGCACTGCATCACGCCTGCCGGCGATGACGCGGTCGTCGATGCTGCGAAAGCGATGTCGATGACCGTCGTGGATCTCGCAACGACTCCCGGAGCTTTCGAACGTGTCCGCGAGGAGTTCGAAGCGACCCGATGACGTCGGATCCACATCGCGAGCTCGCCGACCTGCTCGACGATGTTGCTTACGAGCTGACGCAGGCGCGGGCTGCCACGCTGGACGACCTCGAAGCGCTAAGGAAAGCGCTGAAACGAGCCCAGGATCTGGTTGCTCGAGCAGACGCGCTGGTGGCTTCATTCGCTGCGTCGTTGCAAGACGAATCCGGCTAGCGGCGAACGCGTTTCGACACTCGCAAGCCGTGGCGTTCCGCCCACGACCGCGGGTCTTCGCGCTGGATATCACCTTCACGCGCAAGCCTGTCGAGCTCGGCGCGCTTGTCGTCGCGTGTCGCTCCCGGTCCCACTCGCAACGAAAGCGTTGCAAGACCTCCGATGGGGATCGGTAACCAGAAGTTCACCAATCTGTACGCGACAACTCCCAGGATCGCAATGCCCCGCGGTGTTCCGAAGCCGACAAGCATCGTCGTGAGAGTCGCTTCGACGAGCCCGAGGCCTCCGGGAGTCAAGGGGATCGCAGCCAGAACGTTCGCCAGCCCGTAGGAAACGATCAGCGCGTCGAAGTCGAGCCGGTGGCCGAACGCGGCGACGAACACCCATAGCGCTGCAGCGTCGAAGACCCAGTTCGTGGTTGCCCACAGGATCGCTCTGCCGGCAACTTGCCGGTCCTGGATCAGTGCCCTGAGGCGAGCGGCGACGCGATGCACGCCCGCTTCGATCGCCTGTTCGTTTAAGACCGGGATGCGGCTTGCGACGCGACATATACCCGTTGCAGCACGTTTCTCGCCACGTGTTAGCGCGAACACCGCAAGAGACAGCGCTCCGATCAAGACCGCGCCGACCAGAGCCGCGGTTCCGTAGAGCGGGTTGAAGCCGCGTATCGGTATCGAGATAACAAGGCCCAACCACAACAGAACGTTCAACACCACGGCGGACCCGACGCCTTGCGCGGCCAGCGCGAAGCCCGCGTCACTTCCGGCGATGCCGCTCTCGGTCATGAGCCGGTATCCAAGTCCGGTTCCGGCCGCTGCACCTCCCGGAAGCAAGTGACTGACGGCAAGAGTGGACAGGTCGATGCGCAGGATCGTGAGAAGTGGGGGACGGCCCTCGGAAGGCAGGACGGATTCGGTCAGCTTTGCGTATGCGGTCAACGCGAGTGCTTCGAACACGAACCCGAACGCGACGAGGGCGAGGTTCAAGTCCCCGAGCAGCGAAAGTGACTTGCGAACGCCGGCTATCTGCGGAAGGACCAGGTACTCCACGATGAGCGCGATGGCCAAAGCCGTCAGGGCTCGCTTCAAAGGACGCGACAGAGTCATGTCCGGGTCTTACCCGAGAAATGGCTCTAGTGGGTGATTCAGCCGGCGTCTCTTTGGAGGGCAGGCTGCGCCGGAAGGTGCGCGAGCCCATCCCACAGCAAGGCCGTGAGGTATTCGACCAGGCGGTCGCGCGGCATCGAAGGGTGCTCGAGCCAGCGATCTGCCGCCAGATGCACGAGCCCGACGATCCCGTGGGCCCAGGGTTCGGCCGCCGCGGAATCGACACCGTTCTTGCGGAGCTCCTCACCCAAGACGATCGTGAGCTCCTGACCAAGCTGGTGGATGAAGTCGGCAACTGCAGCCTGCGCTTCGGATCGCTCGTCGATCGCCCGGTGCATGAGGAATCCGTAGGCCTCGCGCTCTCGATCGACGAAGGACACGTAAGTCGCGATCGTGGTCTCCAGCCGTGCTCGAGGACGCGTCTCCCTGGCAAGTGCCGAACGCAACTCGTCGAGCAGCCGGTGCACGTAGCGCTCGGCGAGCGCTCGGTAGAGGCCCCCCTTGTCGCCGAAGTGCTTGTAGAGGATGGGCTTGGTGACGCCCGCGGCGGCCGCGATCTCGGTCATCGATGCTCGGGGCCCGTCGCGGCGCACGATCCGGTCGGCGGCCTCGAGCAGTTCCTCACGCCGCTGCGCCCGAGCGTCGGCGTGGCGGGGGTCGGGCGCCCGGTGGCGAACACGTGGGTTTCGTGTCATATTACCGAGGGTAACCGTTACTAACGGTAACGGCAACGACCGTAATGCGAATGACGGTAATGGGAATGATGGCCCCCGGAACGCGGGCCGGAGGAGCGGGTTCATATGCCAGTGGCTGCGGTTACGGCGCCTCCCGCAGGAGGAGCGCCCACCGCCGATCTCATCTGGTCGGGGATCGTCGCGGTGCTGTTCGTAGGCATCCTGGTCGCGTTCGCGATCTACCACCGGACCGGCGGGAGCCCTTTGTCGCGTCTTGTCGACTTCGGCGAGCGCGTGTCGGGCTTGCCCGGGTGGGCGGCAGTGCCCGCGGGGGTTGCCGGGGGAGCGCTTCTGATCGCGGTCTACGGCTTCTACTGGGATGTCGCGACGCACATCGACACGGGACGCGACCCCGGGCCGTTCGCGAACGCCGCGCACTACTTCATCATCGTCGGTCTCGCAGGCATAGCGCTCGCTGGTTACCTATCGATCGTCATAGGCGCGGACGACTCCGACAAGCGCGCGGTGCAGATACGAAAGGGTTGGCGCGTTCCCGTCGGCGGCGTCCTTCTCTTCGTGTGCGGGATGATCGCACTCGCCGGTTTTCCGTTGGACGACATCTGGCACCGCATCTTCGGCCAGGACGTCACTTTGTGGGGGCCGACACACGTGCAGATGGTGGGTGGCGCGGCTCTGTCAACTCTTGCACTCTGGGTTCTGGTGACCGAAGGCGTTCGAGCTCGGCCGTCCATTCAGAAGCTTCACCCCTGGTTTGTTCGCTTCGAAGAGATCTTGCTCGCGGGCTCGTTCCTCATCGGCCTGTCTGCGTTCCAGGGCGAATTCGATTACTCGGTCCCGCAGTTCCGCCTGCTGTATCAGCCGGTCCTGATAGCGATGGCGGCTGCTGCGGCATTGGCCCCCGCACGCATCCGGTTGGGCAAGTGGGGCGCGCTCAAGGCGGTCGCATGTTTCCTTGCCATCCGCGGGGTGCTGACGCTGGTGATCGGCCCAGTCCTGGGGCACACGTCGCTACACCTGCCGCTATACCTCGCAGAAGCAGTGCTGGTCGAATTGGTCGCGCTGAGGATGTCACCGCAGCGGCACCTTGCATTCGGTGCGGTGTGTGGAGCAGCGATCGGAACCGTGGGCGTTCTTGCGGAATGGGGATGGAGCCACGCAGGGATGGCATTCCCGTGGCCGTCGTCGCTGATGGCTCAAGCCCTGATCGTCTCCGCCATCGGAGCGACCTGCGCCGGAGTCATGGGGGGTTACATAGGGCGGTCCCTTTCGCCCGCAGACGCGCCTCGAGAATCCATTCGGAAATGGGTTCCGGTGGTCGTGGGGGCGGGCATCCTCTTCGCATCGTTCTTCCCCCTGCCGATCGGCAATGACGTGCGCGCCACTTTCGACACCACTCTTCGGCCGGTTGCTCATGCGGGCTCCGGCAAGTGGGTAGACGTAACGACTCGGCCGCAGCCGGCAAGTGCCGTCGGCTCGTCGTACGACTGGTTCGACATCACATCGTGGCAAGGCGGGGGCAGCGTCGTCGCGCCGTTCCGCAAGAACGCGGACGGTTCGTACTCGTCGACCGCACCGGTCCCTGTTTACGGGCAGTGGAAGACATTGATCAGACTGCACGAAGGATCTTCGATCGAGGCGGCCCCGATCTACATGCCGCCCGATCCTGCGATCCCGGCGCCAATCATCGCTGCGTTCGACCATTTCGATCGGCCGCTCGTGCGCGACAAAACGCTATTGCTGCGCGAGGCGAAGACGACGAGCTCGTGGATCAGTTACGTCGCGTACACGATCCTCGGAGCGATCTTCCTGGTGTGGTTGATAGCGCTTGGATGGGGTCTAAACCGCATGGACGGAGCCGTACCCACGAAGTCGAGCCCGCGGACGCGTAGGGCAACCTCACTCGCAACTTCTTAATAGCTAGGGGAGCAGCGTCGGAGGTATCGAGTCGTCCTTTCGGATGCGACGCAATGCCTTTTTGATGGATCGGTCGATGGCCTGTGGATCGTCTCCGAACGCGACGCAACTGTTGCGAGCACAAGCGAGCAGCAACGCGGTCACCCCATCCACCGTGAGCATCGACGCAAGATGAAGCGCAACCACCCCGTGGATCGAAGCCCACATCTGAGTAGCAAGGTTCCACGCGTCGTCCTCGATCGTGAACCGCTTGGCGTCGATGCATCGCTGCACCGAGTCGACGAGGGTTTGGAACGTATCGAGCCCGACCTCGATGTCTGAGGCATCGACCGGGCCCTCCATGAACATCGCCCGATACAGATTGGGATTCTGCAAAGCGTTCAAGAAGTACGCCCACCCGAGCTCGGTTAGATCGGCGACGGGATCGTTCGTCTTGGGCACGCGAGCGAGGAATTCGGCAAGCCGTTCGAAACCGTCTCGTCTGATGACGCGGCGCAGTTCGTCCATGCTGCCGAAGTGGGTGTAGACGGACATCGTCGACGTTCCCACCTCGGCCGCCAGCCGGCGAGTCGTCAGGGGCTCCCGCTCGGCAACCAGGCGGGCCGCGGTTTCGACCAGCGCCTCCCGCACCGCGGGGTCGGCAGTTCTCGGGCTCATCGTTTGACAGTGTTCCATATCAGCGTTATAAGTCAAGCCAGAACGGTGTTATGTCACTGCCGAGTGGGAGGTTCGAGATGTACGACGTGATCGTGGTCGGCGCTCGGTGCGCGGGCGCACCCACTGCGATGCTCTTGGCTCGTAAGGGTCACCGGGTGCTGATGGTCGATCGAGCAACGTTTCCGAGCGACACGATGTCGACACACTTCATCCAACTTCCCGGGATGATCCGGCTATCGCGGTGGGGGCTTGCAGAGAGGCTCTATGCGACCAACTGCCCCCCGGTCACCGAGGGCCGGTTGTCGGTCGACGGCGATGTCGCGGCGGCCGAGTTCGAGAGACCCGACAACATCCCCGGTCTGCTGGCCCCTCGCCGGACGATCCTCGACAAGATGCTTGTGGATGCGGCCGTCGAAGCCGGAGCCAAGCTTGCCGAGGGCGTCTACGTCGATTCCTTGACCTTCGACGAAAACCGCGTGACGGGGATCGAGGCGCACACCTCGCAGGGGGCGTTCGCCGAAAAAGCTCGCTTCGTCATCGGTGCCGACGGCCGTAATTCCGTAGTGGCGCGATCCGTCGAGCCTGAGTTCGTAAAGTACTGCGATGCGGTAGGTGCCGGGTTCTACACCTATTTCTCGAATCTCGAGTGCACGCGCGGCGAGATCTATCTGCACTCCAACAGGTTCTCCGTAGCGTTCCCAACCAACGACGGTTTGACGTTGGTTGCCGCGGGACAGCCACCTGAGGTTTTTCCCGAATGGAAAAGGGATATCGAGGGCAACTTCCTCGCACATTGCGACACCATGGGCGACCTCGGCCCGCGCGTGCGAGCGGCGAAGCGAGAAGAGAAGTTCGTCGGAGCTGCGGACATCCCGAATTTCATCCGCAAGTCGTGGGGGCCGGGATGGGCTCTGGTGGGAGACGCGAGCTACCACAAGGATCCGACGCCGGCCGATGGGATCACCGACGCGTTCCGCGGCGCGGACATGCTCAGTGAGTCCATCGACGCTGCGCTAACGGGGCGTTCTTCGGAAGAGGATGCGCTGCACGAATTCCAGAAGCAGCTCGAAGCGGCGTCGCTTCCCCTATACGAACAGACGATGAAGATGTCCTCCTTCGACGTGGCCCCGTTCGATCGGGTGGCAGGGTTCCTCGAGATCCAAGCTCTGCACAGCATCGAGATCGCCTCTATGCCTACGGTCGAAGCCGCGGCATGATGTCGTAATGAAGATCAACGCGAACGGCATCGAATTGAACGTGGTCGTGGAAGGCGAGGGCGACCCGGTACTGCTGCTGCACGGGTTCCCGGACTCGTCTCGTTTGTGGCGCAATCAGATCCCGGCGCTTGTCGGTGAGGGATATCGGGCGATCGCTCCCGATCTGCGAGGGTTCGGGGAGTCCGAAAAACCCGAAGGGGTGGACGCCTATTCGATCCTCAACGTGCTGGGTGATCTCTCTGCACTGTGCGACGAGCTCGGTGTCGAGAGCGCGCACATCGTGGGTCATGACTGGGGAGCCGGTGTTGCTTGGGGCTTCGCATCGATCTTCCCCGACAGAACCAGGACGGTCACCGCATTGTCGGTCGGCCACCCGACGTCGTTCCGAGGTGCCGGTCCCGAGCAAGTGATGGCGTCCTGGTACATGTTCTTGTTCCAGTTCGAGGGCGTCGCCGAAGAGCTACTCAGTCGCAACGATTGGGAGTTCCTGCGCGCCTGGACGCACGAGGCGGGTGACTTCGATCAGTACTTGAAGGATCTGTCCCGGCCCGGAGCGCTGACTGCGGGGCTCAACTGGTACCGCGCCAACGCGCAGCCGGAGGGGTGGGTAGGCGAGCCGCTGGCGCTGCCCCCGATCCAGGCGCCCGCGATGGGCATCTGGAGCTCCGGCGACTTCGCTCTCACCGAGAAGCAGATGATCGAGTCGGAGAGATTCGTGGCCGGGCCATGGCGCTACGAACGGATCGAAGGGGCGTCCCACTGGATACCCCTCGACGCCCCCGACAAGCTGACGGACCTGCTACTGGACTTCTTCGCCAAGAACTGAGCGGCGCAGGGAAGGGCGGCGGGGCGGCGAATCTCCTTATCTGACCTTTATCTCAGAGGGAGGGTCCTCATCGTGCGTACACGTTTCGTAGCCATCACCGCGTCCGCCGGCCTGGTCGCAGCACTGTTCGGGGCCGCCGGCTCTTCCGGCGCGGCCGCAGCCGGC
>JBHELU010000165.1:0-3520 GCA_046262955.1 Actinomycetota bacterium
GCATACGAGTTTCCTTCAATACCGTGTAGGAGCGGCCGTGTGCCCGGCAATCTGCCAGACCGAGATGAGCGAGCTCCTGTTGGATCCGTTCCGCGAGCGCGGCTCCGGCCCTCGACGAGGTGAAGTGATAGGTCGATGCACCCTCGGCGGTGAGCTCGTCGTGCGAATTGAGATGTAGCGACACGAATAGATCGCCGTCCGCGACGTTGGCACGGCGGGCTCTTTCGCTGGCCTCCAAGGATTCGGCTTCCGTGCGCGTGAAGCGCACTGTCGCCCCCGCGATCCGCAACTCGTCGGCCAATCGAAGCGCGATGTCCCAGCACACGTCGACTTCCCACCAACCCGAAGCTCCCAGCTTGCCGAGGTCGTCACCTCCGTGACCGGGGTCGACGACAACCAGTGCGCCCTCTATCGCCTTTTGACGGCGATGAAGCTCCTCGCGTAGATGCGCTGCGGTGCCCGGCCTGTCTACGCGAAGCCCCGCGATCGCGTCGAGCGTTCGCGGTCCCAGGATCCCATCTTCCAAGATCCCGTATTCACGTTGGAAGCCGCGCACCGCGCGATCCGCGCGCTCACCAAAGATGCCGTCCTCGCGTCCCGCATCGAATCCGAGAGCATTGAGTTGAGTCTGAAGCGTTACGACGTCGTCTCCCCTGAAGAACGGTCTGCGAAGATACAAAGGACGGTCGCCCAATCGCCACGACGCTTCAACGAGCTCGCCCCACGTGTGAGGACCAACGATGCCGTCAACGAGGATCCCCCGCTGCTGCTGGAACGCACGTACCGCTTTGCGCGTGGATTCGCCGAAAAAGCCGGTGTCGTCGTCGATGTCTTGGCCGCGCGCTCGCAAACGCGCCTGGATGTCGGCTACCTCTTCGTTGCGGGCCCCTTTTGCGATCAGCCGCGACGCGGCCGGTTGGGGACGTGAGCTATTCACTTCGCAACAGTAACGGCGCTACTTGTTGTGGCGGGCCTCGAGGTAGCGCTCGGCGTCGATCGCCGCCATGCATCCCATACCGGCTGCAGTGATCGCCTGGCGGTAACGGAAGTCCACCACGTCTCCGGCGGCGAATACCCCGGGCACCGACGTCTGGGTCCCTTCGCCGTGCGTGACGATGTACCCACCTGAGAGCTCGAGCTGGTTCTCGAACAGGGCCGTGTTCGGAGTGTGTCCGATCGCTACAAAAACCCCGCCGACGGAGACCTCTTCGCTTGCTCCGGTTCGGAGGTTCTCGATCGTCGCGGACTCGACCTTTCCGTTCCCGTTGATCTTGGTGATGACGGAGTCCCAGATGAAATCGACTTTGTCATTAGAGAAGGCGCGGTCTTGCATGATCTTGGAAGCACGCAGCGATTCGCGCCGGTGAACCACGGTCACCTTCGTCGCGAACCTCGTCAAGAAGGTGGCCTCTTCCAAAGCTGAGTCGCCGCCACCGACGACGAGGAGCTCCTTGTCCTTGAAGAAGAAGCCATCACAAGTCGCGCACGTCGACACTCCGTGGCCCAGGAGCTGTTGCTCCCCGGGTACATCGAGCATCTTGGCTTTCGCGCCGGTCGAGATGATCACCGTCTTTGCCCCGATGGTTCTATCTCCGGTCTTGACCGAGAAAGGAGGCACCGACAGGTCTACGGCCGTCACGTTGTCGGCAAGGAACTCGGTTCCGAAGCGTCCTGCTTGCTTGCGCATGCGCTCCATCAATTCGGGCCCCATGATCCCGTCGACGAAACCGGGGTAGTTCTCGACGTCGGTCGTCAACATCAACTGACCGCCTGCCTCGACGCCTTCGATCATCAAGGGACGAAGGTTGGCGCGAGCCGTGTAAACGGCAGCCGTCAACCCTGCGGGGCCGGAACCGATGATGACTACGTCGTGCTGCTCCATCTCGCTCACAGACTAACTAACGGCTGCCGGCGAGCTCAGATTCCTTAGGGCTTGACGTGACCGGTCTCGTAGGTGAGCGGGATCCCGCAATTTTTCCGTCGCCACGCCCAGAACATGTAGTGATCGAGCGGGCCTTTTGCTTGTGGTGTCCATGCGAACCCCAGGACCAATGCGGGTCGGTCTTTGATGCTCGTGGTGGCCGCATATGCAGGCAGTGTGGGGTGTTTCTCGCTCGCGAGGACGGTGTGCGAGCAGCGCTGGATCTGGCTCGAGATACCCGAGTGCGAAGCAGCTTGGTCGGCCAACTGTTTCGTTAGCGTCAGCTCGAGCCGGGAAGCGTCCGTGCTGTCGTAGTAGGTCGCGAAGGCTCTGAACACGGGCCCCCGGGCCCCCTCGGTCTTGAGCGCGGAGAGATCGGTGGGTCCATGAGCCTCGAACAGTGGAGTGGGCGGTGGCCCCACTGCCCGAGATCCGCCGGCCGCCGAGCCCTGGTTCGAGATGCTGTCGTTCAAACCGGTCGCGCTTTTCTCGACAGGAGCGTTCGCGGCCGAATTGGACGCGGCCGAGCCTCCCGTTGACACGTGGGACAGGACCACTCCCAAAGCGACCAGTGCCGCGGCCCCCAGGCCTGCGGCGATCCCGGGCCACCGCCGTGATGCCCTGGTTGCGGGACGGGTGCTTCGGGCCACGTTGTCGCGGAGTCGGGCGCGTTCGAGCTCCGACAGCGGCTCCTCATCGACGGCGAGAGCTTCGATGGCCCGGAGCTCGGCAGTGCAGTCGGCACAGCCCTGCAGGTGGACGCGAACGTGACGCTCGGCTTCCGCGTCTAGCTGGTGCCTCGCGAACGTCGCCAGCTGATCCGAAACGTGCTGCGCCATGCTTTCTCCGTTGCCTTTCATCTTGTCGTGCCCTCTGGGTTGGACGCAGGCTCTGCCCGTTCGGGTTCCAGGATCGCGGCAAGCGCCCTTCGCCCTCGGGAGATCCGTGACTTGACGGTGCCCACCGCGACGCCGAGTGTTGCTGCGATCTCGTCATGGGTGGCCCCGGCAAGATCGTGAAGCACGACGGCCACTCGGTACTCCTCCGGGAGCCGCGCAAGCGCGCGAGCGACATCTATCTGAGCCGCCGTAGCGTCCTCGGGGGACCTTGTCTGTGCCGCATCGTCGACGTGCTCGGTTGGGAGCGCTCGACCTCGCTTTCGCATCAAGTCGTGACACGAATTCACCGCGATCCGGTACATCCACGTCGAGAAGGCCGCGTCTCCTCGGAACGAATGAGCTCGGCGGAACAGCGCGACGAACGCATCCTGAGTCGCATCGAGCGCATCGGCGCGATTCGAGGTCATGCGCAACGCGATCTTGAAGACCGGGTCCTCATAGCGGTGCATGAGGCTCGTGAACGCGCTTTCGTCTCCCGCGAGGAAGCGAGCAAGCAGATCCTCGTCGGAGGCGTTATCAGGGACCAAAGAAGCGAACTTCGAAGATGGAAGCGCTTCCTCCACCACCGCCGGGGAGGTCCGTGATCCAAACGAGCCAGTACCTGTAGTTGCCGCTCACGTTTATCCGGTCGTCACCCGACGAAGGATCGATCGTTCCCACCGTTCTGAAGTCTGCTAGCGACGTGCCCTGGGTCGCGGAG
>JBHELU010000166.1:0-4347 GCA_046262955.1 Actinomycetota bacterium
TCGATGCGGACGAGCTGGAGACCGAGGCACGCTCCGACACCGCGAAAGCATGGGCGCGCCGGCTCGAGGGCTCGGCGGACCGACTTCTCGTGAGGGCCAACCGCGCGGAGCCGTCGAAGAACGTCGTCCGGGGATTCGAAGCATTCGGATCGCTACTGGATCGCAGGCCCGATCTTCGCGATGCGGTGAAGTTCATCGCGTGCCTCTATCCCTCGCGCCAATCGATGAAGGAGTACAGGGATTATTCGAGCTCGATACGGGTCGCCGCCGAGTCGCTCAACGATCGTTACCCGGATTCTGTGCATCTGTTCATGGAAGACGACTTCGCTCGGACTCTCGGTGCTCTGTCCGTTTACGACGTCTTGTTGGTCAATCCGTTGATGGATGGGATGAATCTCGTTTCGAAAGAGGGGCCCACCATCAACCAGAAGAACGGGGTGCTTGTTCTGTCCGCGGGTGCCGGCTCCTACGAAGAGCTCGGCGAGGAAGCAGTCACCATCTCCGACGCTCGCGATATCGAGGAAACCGCATCGGCTCTCGAACGCGCCTTCGACATGTCTCCAGAAGATCGGAGCCTGCGAGGCGAACGACTGAGGAAGAAGATCGCCGATCGCCGCCCCGTCGACTGGATAGAAGCGCAACTCGACGACCTGGTCGAGATAGCCGGGGGCAGAGCTCCCTCGACTCCGCCTAGCTAGGGTCGAGCCGCTCGAGCAGCTCGACCGCGCCGGCTGGTCCTTCAACGACGATGTCTGCACGTTGCATGAGCTCGGCGGGGGCCTCGTTAGATGACACCGCTACCCTGAGCGTGGCCACCCCGTCCGCCGCCAGCGCGTCGAGTGCGTCGAACCCGGGGAGATCAACACGGTCGTCCCCGAAGAACGCTGCGGCTTTTAGTTGCTCTTCCGACGCTCGCCTCTCGATAACTGCGCGTTTCGAAAAGTCGATCCCGGGGCGCAGTTCGTAAGACATCCGGCCTCTCTTCGTCACCAGGCCGAACCGTCCTGCAAGGTCATCGGCGATCTCGGCTATCTCGCGTTGAGCGCGTCCGGGATCGTCTGCCGCCCGGAAGTGGATATTGACGATGACTCTCTTGTTCTCGACCAAGGCTCCGGTCAGACGTCTGCGCGCCAACTGCTCGGCAGCCGCTTCCGCAGCCATTTGAACGTTTTCCTCGTGAGGAGCCGCCCAGTCCGACAGCCTCACTTCCCCATCGACGACGCGTTCGGCTCCGTGCACCCCCCAGATCTCGACGTCTGCGCCGAGCCATTCGACCAATTGCGACGCGGCTCTGCCCGACACAACGGCCATGACGCGAAACCGTTGGGCGAGCTCGTTGAGCAACCGCGGAACGTTCGGCAGCGGTCGCGCATCGGCAGGGATCAAGACGATGTTCGAGAGGGTGCCATCGAAATCCAGGAACAGCCCTGAGCTTTCCGGGTGCGCGATGAAGGGCGCCAGAGGATCGTCGGTCATCCAGAGAGCGTATGGCTACCCCTCGTCGGCTCCCACGACGACGTGCAGCGACACCGCGGCCGAGAGATTCTTCGGTTTTGGTGCGGCCACCCAGCCGAAATGTGCTGCGAGGGCTTCCGCCGCGGGTTTCGCCGACTCGGTTGCCCAGAACACCGTTGTGTGGTCGTAGAGAACCGCCGCTCTCTCGATGGCGAACACTCGATAGCCGAGCTTCGTAAGGCGATTCGCCATCCTGTCTGCCGCGTCCGGAGAGCTCGTCGCGTTCAAGACCTGAACCGTGACGCCGGACGTGATGAGCTTCGCGAGCACGGACGCCTGTGGGGACGGTGCCTCGGCCGCCACCGGCGAGCTCTCGACCGGACGCGGGCGGTGGGTGTGGCGGGGGGCAGTTCCATTCGCGAGACTGGGGCCTGTGGCTCCTTGCCCGACGACGGAATGAACGGCTATCCAGACCCCGCCGAGAACGATGGCACCGATGATCGCCCACGGCACGAGCCAGCCCGCGAGCGATCGATAGAACGGCAGCTGACTCCTGGACGAGTGACGGCCCACGAGGGCCTACCTTTTGGCCGGCGAATACTCCGCGCCCAGGAGGCGAGCGACGCGCTGACGCTGCCGGTAGGTCCGCAGCCGCTTCAGTCGCTTCACCAGGATGGGATCGTGCGCCAGCGCGGCCGGGCGCTCCAGTAGCTCGTTCAAGAGCTGGTAGTAGCGAGTGGCCGACATGTCGAAGCGATCCTTGATCGCTTGCTCCTTCACCCCAGCGTGCTTCCACCAGGTGCGCTCGAAATCGAGCATCTCGATATCTCGCTCGTTTAGCTCGTCGTTGAAGTCCATGCCTGCGAACGTAACGCGGCCCCCCAACGGGCAGCCGGATTTGGAAAGCTTTAGGGGAAAAGACCTCGGGTGAGGTGAGCCTCGGCGACCCGGCCCACTCCGATCCAGTGGGCTGCCTGCCGCATCGTCAGATCCTTGGCCTCGGCCAGAGCGGCCACCTCGTCGAACGCTTTCTCCATGATCATCCGAAGACGATCGTTGACCTCTTCCTCGGTCCAGAAATAAGCCTGGATGTCTTGCACCCATTCGAAATAGGAGACCGTCACACCGCCTGAGTTCGCCAGGATGTCGGGCACAACGAAGATCCCTCGGTCGATCAGGATATTGTCGGCTTCGAACGTCACCGGGCCGTTCGCGGCTTCGCAGACAACTTTCGCTTTGACGTTGTCCGCGTTCTTCACCGTGACGACACCTTCGATGGCCGCCGGGACCAAGACGTCGCAGTCAATCTCGAGCAGTTCTTCGTTCGTTATCTCCTCCGCCCCAGGGAACCCGCCGACCGAGCCCGCCTCTTGAACGTGGCGATTGATGGCCTCGGGATCCAGGCCGCGGTCGCGATAAAGACCGCCCTTGACGTCGGGCACCGCGACCACACGACAGCCTGCGTCGTGCAGCAGCTGCGCAGCGATCCCTCCGACTTTGCCGTATCCCTGGATCGCGACGCTGACTTCCTCGATCCCGATCCCCAGTTTCTTCAGGGTCGAGAAGATCACGTACATCACCCCACGAGACGTTGCTCCGCCGCGACCACGCGACCCGCCGATCGCCACAGGCTTTCCGGTCACAACTCCCGGGACCGAGAACCCAGAGTTCATGGAATAGGTGTCCATGATCCAGGCCATGATCTCCTCGTTGGTGTTCATATCGGGGGCCGGGATATCGCGCTCGGGTCCGATGAACGGCAGGATCTCCGATGCGTAACGGCGCGTCATTCGCTCGAGCTCACCCCGAGAAAGATCGCGGGGCTCGACGGTGACGCCGCCTTTTGCGCCGCCGAATGGGATACCGGCGATGGCGCACTTCCACGTCATCCACATAGCCAGAGCTTTGACTTCGGAGAGCGTGACGTCGGGATGGTAGCGGATCCCACCTTTAGCCGGACCTCTCGTCACGTTGTGATGCACGCGGTAGCCCTGGTAGACGCGAGTGCTCCCGTCGTCCATGCGGAATGGGACGGACACGATCAGCGCTCTCTTCGGATTGCGAAGGATCTCGTGAACGCCCGGCGTGAGACCCATGAGCTCGGCCGCTTCGTCCAATTGCGCGAGTGCGGTATCCCACGCGCCGTCGGTCGCCGTCATCGACTTTTCAGCCGGATCAACTTCCAAGTTCGTCTCCGTTGACGTCTTCGACACGTACCGAGCCGGGTGTCGGGTTCGAACCGACGGCCTGCGGTTTACAAAACCGCTGCTCTGCCAGCTGAGCTAACCCGGCAAGAGCTCGCAGTGAGCTGTCATGCATCTCGTGTCAGGGTATCGCCTCAGACCTGCAACTGAGCGTTGCGTTCGGTGAGGTATTGCTCGAGCTTTCTCTTGATCCGCTGAAGCGCGTTGTCGATCGATTTCACGTGACGGCCAAGCATTCCGGCGATCTCTTGATACGACTTGCCTTCCATGTACAGCTGAAGCACTTCCGTTTCGAGAGTGGACAGCACTTGGCCCATCGATTCTTTGATCCCTGCGATCTCGTCGGCAGAGACGACGAGCTCAGCCGGGTCACTGGTAAGGGGGGCGATCAGAGCATGCTCCAGCGGGCGGTCGTCGTCTGCATCTCCCGTACCGGCTTTGTTCAGAGACACGTACGAGTTGAGAGGCGCGTGCTTCTGGCGCGTTGCCGTCTTGATCGCGGTGATTATCTGGCGCGTGATGCAGAGTTCGGCGAAAGCCCGGAATGCCGTGTTGCGCTCACTCTGGAAATCGCGAACGGCTTTGTAAAGGCCGATCATCCCTTCCTGGACGATGTCGTCCCGGTCGGCACCGACCAGGAAGTAGGCGCTCGCCTTCATCCGGGCGAACGTGCGGTACCTCGTGAGGA
>JBHELU010000167.1:0-4572 GCA_046262955.1 Actinomycetota bacterium
TGCCTAGCGACAAGCGATCGCGCCAGAAGGACAACCGTGAGGCGAAGTACGCGATCTACCGCGCACAACTACGGCGGAGGCGCACGATCCGTCTGACGGCGGTGCTCGTCGTCATAGTCATCCTCGTCGTCGCCGGGATCGTGGCGGGAAACAGCTCGAACAAGAGCAGCGGTAAGAAGCCTGCGGCCGCTGCTACGGCAACTCCGTCGCCCGCTCCAACGGGAGTTGCCTGCGGCGCCCAAGCGCCCCCGGCGCCGAACTCCAAGCAGTACAAGAATCCGGAGCAAGTAACGAAGCCCGGAGTGACATACACCGCGGTCATAAAGACCTCGTGTGGCGAGATCGACGCGACCTTGAACGACAAGCTGGCACCCAAGACCGTGAACAACTTCGTCTTCTTGGCCAAGCAAGGGTTCTACGACGGGCTGACGTGGCACCGCATCGTGCGAGACTTCGTGATCCAGGCGGGCGATCCCGACGGCATCAACGGTCACCCGCCCGACGGCCCCGGGTACACGATCCCGGACGAGGTCTCACAGATAAGCCCCAACGACTACGTGTACGGGGTGCTGGCGATGGCCAATGCGGGGCCGAACACGGGAGGCAGCCAGTTCTTCATCATCGTGCACAAGGGATCCAAGGGAGAGCTGGACGATCCGGCCGGCTTGCAGCCGAACTACAGCATCTTCGGAACGGTTAGCAAGGCCTCATATCCGGTGCTCGACAAGATCGCGGCGATCCCGACCTTTGGCGGAAGCGGCGCGAATCAAGACACGCCTACGACGAACGTCTATATCGAATCGATAACGATCGAAGAGTCCTAAGAGATCCCCACCCGCCCCACTCTTAAACGGGCTTCAGCGGCGCCAGCGTCAGGTCCAACCTCTTCTCGCCGACCGCCGGGAAGTTCACCGTCGCTTCGAGACCTACCCCCGATCGAGCGATCTCGAGGATCGTGCCGCGGCCCCATCTGTCGTGTTCGACCTCCTGGCCGATCCGGAAACCAGAAGCATCTCTTTCGACGAGTTGTCTGCTGTGCTTGGAGGGCGTGCGCGACTCGTCTGCAAGGTTGACGAGCTCGTTGGGGATCTCCGACAAGAAGCGGGACGCCGGGTTGTAGTTGAGGCCACCCCACAAACTTCGTGACCACGCGTTCAACAGATAGAGGCGTTCGCGAGCGCGCGTAATGCCGACGTAACACAGCCTGCGCTCCTCTTCGAGCTGGTCCGGATCGCCCAGCGAACGGATGTGGGGAAAAACTCCTTCTTCCATGCCGACTATGAAGACGACGGGGAACTCGAGGCCCTTCGCGTTGTGCAAGGTCATGAACGTGACGCCCGCCTCTTGACCTTCTACCTCGTCGGTGTCGGTGATCAACGCGATCTGCTCCAAGAACCCGGTAAGCCCACCTTCACCGGGCGTCTGGTCGTACTCGTGCGCGACACCTTGCAGCTCCCGCAGGTTCTCCTGACGTGACAGCGACTCGAAGCTCCTTTCGGAGCGGAGCTCCTCCATGTATCCGGTCATCTCCCACGTCTCTTCGACGATCTCGGCAACCGGCCGGCCGTCTTGTGCCTGCGTGCGGATGCGACCGAAGATCTGCGACACCTCTTTGATGCCGGCAAGAGCTCGCTTCGACACACCGGGGATCTCGTCGGCCATGTCGAACGCGTCACCCAAGGACATCTGCCAGTGGCGGGCATACTCGGCGACCTTTCCCAGCGATGCATCGCCGATGCCCCTGCGCGGAGCTTGCGCAGCTCGAGCGACGCTGACCGCATCCGGCGGGTTCATCGCGGCGCGCAGCCACGCCAAGAGGTCCTTGATCTCTTTTCTTTCGTAGAACCGGACCCCGCCGACGACTCGATAAGGGATCTCGGCTCGAGCGAAGATCTCTTCGAGAACGCGGGATTGGGCGTTCGTGCGGTAGAAGATCGTGACATCTCGCAACTGGTGACCGAGCTCGGTGAGCCTCTTGATCTCGCCGGTGATCCATGCTGCTTCGTCATGCTCGTTCTGAGCGTGATAGCGAGTGATGAGCTCTCCGCCTTCGGCTTCTGTCCACAACGCCTTCGGTTTACGCATCGCGTTGTGTTCGATGACCGAGTTGGCCGCGTTCAGGATCGTCTTCGTCGATCGGTAGTTCTGCTCGAGCGTGATGACGTGCGCGTCCGGCCAATCTCTTTCGAAATCGAGCAGGTTCTTGATAGTTGCGCCGCGGAATGCGTAGATCCCCTGATCAGCGTCGCCGACAACGAAGATGTTTCGCGTTTGGCCGGCCAGAAGCGTTGCGAAGCGCGCTTGGGCAAAGTTGGTGTCCTGGAATTCGTCCACGAGGATGTGCTGGAACCTGTTCTGGTAGTTGTGGAGCGCATCCGGGAAGCGATCGAAGATCTCGATGCAGCGCATGATGAGGTCGTCGAAGTCAAGTGCGGACGAGTCGGTCAGGCGGCGTTGGTATTCCATGTACACCTGACCGATCGAGCGCTCCCATGGGTTCTCCGCGAAATCTGCGTAGTGACCCGCGTCCGTCAGCTTGTTCTTCGCGTCGGAGATCGCTGCTGCCACGGCGCGCGGCGGCATTCGTTTCGGATCGACGTTCAGGTCCTTCATGCACAGCTTGATCAGCCGCTCGGAATCTGCCGAGTCGTAGATCGAGAACGACGACCGGATCCCGAGGCGGGGAGCTTCACGACGGAGGATCCGCACGCACGCCGAGTGGAAGGTCGAGACCCACATCTTCTGAGCCACCGAGCCGACCAGCTCCTGGACCCGGCGCTTCATCTCGTCCGAGGCCTTGTTGGTGAAGGTGATCGCGAGGATCGCGAAGGGATTGGTGCCTCCGGCGATCAGATGTGCGATCCGGTAGGTCAACACTCTCGTCTTGCCGGATCCGGCCCCCGCGACGACCAGAACCGGGCCGCCGGGATGCGAGACGGCCTCGCGCTGAACCGGATTCAGGTCGTTCAGATAGTCGTGAGGCACCACTCGATTATGCGGGTCGGTTTCCGCGGAACCTGCTCAACAGCTTGTTGGCCCCGGCTCGCTCCGCGGTCGTCAAGCCCACCACGAGATAGGCCCCGACATACGATGCCGCTCCCACGGCGGCGGTCGCGACGAGATCGATCGCCCAGCCTCCCGGGACAGCAGCGTGAACGAGAACCATCGCGCCCAAGCCGACGACCGCAGGGAGGATCAATCGGGCGTAGTCGCGGTCGTATGGCTGGATGTTCACGAACCGCTTCACGAGCACCAGCCTGGCAGCGTTCGACACCGCGAAGGTGACCGCGTTGGCGGCCGCTGCGCCTTCGATCCCGTAACGAGGGCACCACCAGAACGCAAGCACCAGCTCGAACGCGAGGGAGCCGAGGTAGACGACGAAGTCCCATCCGGAGCGGCCCACCATGATCAAGACGAAACCCGCACTACCCGTTGCGATGTTGACCAGCTGGCCGGCCAGCAAGATCAGCAGCGCGGTCTCGCCACCCGAGAACTGCCCACCGAATACTCGCAACGCGGTCCCCGGGGCGACGGCCAAAACCAAGAATGCCGGGAGGGTCGCAGCGATGGTCCAGCGCGTAAGCGTCTTGTAGAGAGCGTCGAGCCGCGAAATCTCACCTCGGTTGTGAAGATCTGCGACGTACGGGCTGAACATGAGGTTCACGGAAGTAAGGAACAGGATCACGATCTGCCCCGCGCGTAACGCGGCCGAGTAGATGCCGACATCGGCATGAGAGACGTAGCGCGTCACAACGAACAGGTCGGCCCAGAACAGCAGCTGAGAGAAGAGAGCCGCGGGAGCGCGCGGTCCTGCGTACCTGATGAGGCGATCCAGCCAGCCGGGATCGAGGGACTCGGTTGCCCAGCGACGGCTCTGGATCCGCCAGGAGACGAACGCTGCGACCGCAGCAACTGCCCATGATGCCGAGTACGCCAGGACTGCAGCCGATGGCGATTTCGACACCGTCCAGAACAGCAGTGTCAGGAAGATCCAACCGATCGGCTGGCCCGCCCAGAAGACATAGAGCGTGTAACGCATGATCTTCAAACCCCGCGTTGCCGCCAGCCACACGTTCGTCAACGCGATGAAAGGAAGGCCGACAAGCGCGGCCGGTATCGCTAGCCGAGAGCTCGGCTCGTCGAGTGAGAACAGGCTGCGGACGGCACCCGACAGCGGCCACAGCAAGAGCGCGACGCCGATGCTCGCAGCTCCCGCGATCAGCGCGGCCCGCGATACGGCAGCTCGGATGCGATCGGTCCGACCGACTCCGACCTCGACCGCGACGTCGCGCAGAACCGCCATGTCCATACCCGCGCGCGTTGCGAACGAAGTGACGAACGCTGCTTGAGTGGCGACGGTAACGACGCCGAAGCCGCCGGCGCCCAACGTTCTCGTGAGGAGAACCTGCGCGCCGAGCGTCGCCAGCGCCGCGACAACGATCCCGACGACGTTCTGGGAAGTACCGGCGAGGATGCTTAGGTAGTCACTACCCCCTCCGGGCGCCGAGCCGCTACTCGCTTGCGCAGAACCTTCGAGATCGCTTGCCTCTACTCCCATTCGATGGTGCCGGG
>JBHELU010000168.1:0-9440 GCA_046262955.1 Actinomycetota bacterium
CGGACGCACCTGCAAGACGCAACGCCGATCCGGTTGTCCCAAGTGTTCTCGGGGTGGGTCGCTCAGATCGACGAAGCAGTGAAGGGTATCGAGGAAGCGCTTCCACACATCTCCGAGCTTGCGATCGGCGGTACCGCGGTCGGGACTGGCCTCAATGCACCGGGGATGTTCGGCGACATCGTGGCGCTGCGGCTCTCTGAAGAAACGGGCAAGAGGTTCACGACGGCACCCAACAAGTTCGCAGCTCTTTCCGCACACGACGGGATGGTTCAACTGAGCGCTTCGCTGCGAACTCTGGCCATCGCCCTGTTCAAGATCGCGAACGACATCCGCTACTACGCGATGGGGCCGCGTGCCGGCATCGCCGAGCTGAAGATCCCGGAGAATGAACCTGGGTCTTCGATCATGCCGGGCAAGATCAACCCCACTCAGTCCGAGGCGATGACCATGGTGTGCGCGCAGGTCTTCGGCAACGATGCAGCGGTTGCCTTCGGGGGATCCCAGGGGGCTTTCCAGCTGAACACCTACAAACCTCTCATGCTGCACAACGTTCTCGAGTCGGCGTCCTTGCTCGCCGACGCCTGCAGGTCTTTCAACGACCATTGTGCTCTGGGGATCGTTCCCAATCGCGCCGTGATCGAGCAACACCTCAGCGACTCGCTGATGCTCGTGACTGCTCTCAACAACCACATCGGTTACGAGAAATCCGCGGAGATCGCACTGAAGGCGTATCGCGAGGACAAGTCGTTGAAAGAGGTCGCCGCCGAGCTCGGCTACGTAAACGAGAGCGACTTCGACAAGTGGGTTCGCCCGGACGACATGACCCATCCGATGGACGGTTAGGCAGGAGGCGCAGATGGCACCGGTCAGTTCTGGTGACGGCAAAGATCTCGACGACGAGGTTCCGGAAGAAGAGCGCGAAGTAGTCGATGATTCCACCGACGAGATGAAGGAAGACGTCCGGCGACCGCACATCCCGATCGACGCTCCCGAGGCCGACGCTCTCGACCAGTCCCTTCCGGCCAACCTGGACGACGACGAGGATCTTCGATAGCGGATCTGTCCTTGCTGCGCCTTTTCGGGCCGTAATCTGGGTCGATATGAAGCTTGGGCTCGTATTGGGCGGTGGCGGCCTCGTCGGCATGGCGTATCACGCCGGCGCGCTGAAAGCGCTAGACGACGCGGGTGTCGATCCTTCGTGTTTCGAAACGATCGTCGGCACCAGCGCCGGGTCGATCCTGAGCTCCTACCTCGCTACCGGATGGGCGCTCGACGATTTCTACGAGTACGCGTTCGGACGCCATCCGAAATCGGCTCAACGGGACGAGCGCGGGGAAGTGAGCCAACTGTTCACCCCGATGTGGTCGAACAGGTCCGAGCGGGTACGGCGTTCGATCGGGTCGCTCTTCGCCCTCGCGTCGTCGCGCGGTCTGTGGCGCGGGGGCCGGGCTCCCTACAGTCAGCTCCGTCACCTGTTCCCGGCCGGGATGTACTCGACGGCCGAATCCCGCCTTCGGTTGAATGAAGACCTGCCGAGATCGTGGCCCGAGCGCGAGCTGTTCGTGTGCGCAGCCGAGCTCTATTCGGGTCAGCGTGTGCCGTTCGGGCATCCCGACGCTCCCGATGCTCCACTGCCGGATGCCGTCTTGGCATCGACCGCGATCCCGGGACTGTTCCCACCAGTCCATATTGGCTCTGCCCAATACGTCGACGGCGGGATCGTCTCCGCGACTTCGCTAGACCTTGCGGTCGAGGCTGGATGCGAGGCAATCATCTGCGTCGCCCCACTCGGTTACCGGAACGAAGGGGGACTGCCGGAGCCACGGTTGTGGGAGCCGATGCTCGTCCGATCGTTGTTCGCGCGCTCGCTGAAGCGAGAGGTGAACGATGCAAGGGAAAAAGGTGTCGACGTCCTCGTCATCCGACCCTGGATCACAGAACTGGTCGAGCAGGGAACCAATTCGATGCGTTACTTCGATCGTCGCGCGGTTGCGAAAGCCGCGCGCGAAGGGACGACCCGGTTGCTCGATGACAACGACGACCACCCCGCTTTGAGAGCAGTGCTTGATGCCGGCGCGTCCCGCGATCGCGGAGCGACAGGACGCGCGTGACGGCTTCGATAATCGAGACACATGCTCTAACCAAGGTCTATCCGACCGGGCTCAAAGCCGTCGATGGACTCGACCTCGAGGTTCGCGAGGGCGAGATCTTTGGGCTACTGGGCCCCAACGGCGCGGGGAAGACCACGACGGTAGGGATGCTCACCACTCGGGTTGTCCCGACTTCGGGAACCGCGCTGATCGGCGGCGTCGACGTGGTCCAGCACCCGACCGTGGCCAAGCAGTTGATCGGAGTGGTTTCTCAACAGAACACGCTCGATCGCAGCGTCACAGTGTGGGAGAACCTCTATTTCCACGGGCGTTACTTCGGGCTTGGTGCGCGGGCTGCGAAACAAGCTGCCGATGACAGCCTCGAGAAGTTTCGCCTGACCGATCGAGCCTCGGCGGATGTAGCGACCCTCTCCGGTGGCATGGCCCAGCGACTCATGGTGGCGCGATCGATCCTGCACAGACCCCCCATGCTGTTCTTGGACGAGCCGACTGCAGGTCTCGACCCGCAGTCGCGGCTCGCGTTGTGGGAGATCCTTGGCGAGCTGCATAAAGAAGGCCAGACGATCCTTCTGACGACGCACTACATGGAGGAAGCCGACCAGCTCTGCGACAGATTGGCCGTCATGGATCACGGTCACCTGCTTGCCCTCGATTCCCCTGCCGCTTTGAAACGCTCGGTGGAAGCCGACACGGAGATCAGGGTGACCGCCGACGGCAACCTCGACGCGCTGGCGAAACATCTAGAAGACTTCGACGGCGCAATCACGTCCCGCGTTCTGGACGACATCGTGCAGGTCACGGTTAAAGGATCGACGGGTGTGCTTCCGCGGATCGTCGATCATGCTGAGAAGGGCGGCTTCGCGATCACCGACCTCTCCATCAACGAACCAACGCTCGAGACCGTGTTCATCGAGCTGACCGGAAAGGACCTACGGGAATGAGTCAAGCAGTCATATCCACCAAGGTCCGCCCGTCGAGGGATGCATCGATCACCGCATTCACCGCGCTCCTGTTACGCGACGTCACGGTGCTGAAGAAGGGCTTCATCCTGTTCATCGTGCGTACGATCATGCAACCCCTTCTGTTCGTCTTCGTGTTCACGTACGTGTTCCCGAAGATCGGCCAGGGGATCGGCGGAGCGTCGGGGGAGAGCGAGTTCTCGAGCTTGCTGGTGCCCGGTGTAGTGGCGATCGCCTGCATCTTCCAAGGCATCCAGGCCGTCGCCCTGCCGCTCGTCCAGGAATTCAGTTACACGCGCGAGATCGAAGACCGCGTCATGGCGCCGATGCCGGTGTGGGCGGTCGCGTGGGAGAAGATCATCGCGGGGGCCGTGCAAGGCGCGCTCGCTGCAGCCGTCGTCTTCCCGCTGGCGCTTGTCATCCCGACCACCACGGTCCACTTGGACATCTCGTGGTGGAAGCTTCTGACGTTCATGCCGCTGACCACGATGCTCGGTGCGTCGCTGGGGCTGGCGATCGGCACCCGCGCGGAAGCGCGGCAAGTGCCGCTGGTGTTCTCGGTGATCATCATCCCGATCACGTTCCTCGGTGCCACCTACTACCCGTGGGCGACGCTTACGCCGATCTCGTGGCTCAAGATCGCAGTCCTTTTCAACCCGCTCGTGTACATGAGTGAAGCGTTCCGCACGGCGATGACTCCGCAGCTGCCGCACATTAATCTGCTCGCGATCTACGGAGGGCTGATCGTCGGGACGGCGTTCCTCAGCTGGTTGGGAGTTTCGGGTTTTCGCAAGCGAGTGCTCGCCTAGAGATCAGGAGCTCTCCGAGAAGCCGAAGCGTTCGTAGATCTTTCGCAACGGCGCTGGGGCCCACCAGTTGGCACGTCCGGCCAAGCGCATGAACGCCGGGACCAGGGCTCCTCGGATCAACGTCGCATCCATCACCACCGCCAGCGTCAGCCCTACACCGAACATCTTGATGAACGTGATGCCTGACGTCGCGATCGCAACGAAGACCACCGCGAGGAGCAGCGCGGCGGCCGTCACGATGCGACCGGTTCTTTCTAGCCCCATGGCGACCGACGAGATGTTGTCCCCCGTCTGGTCGTGCTCCTCTTTGATCCGCGACAGCAAGAACACCTCGTAGTCCATCGACAGGCCGAACGCGACGCAGAACATCAGGATCGGAGTCGTCGTATCGAGGAAGCCGACGGGCGTGAAGTTCAGGGCGCCGGAAAGGTGGCCCTCTTGGAAGACCCACACCATCGCGCCGAACGTTGCGGTCAGGCTTAGCAGGTTCAAGACAACTGCTTTCGTCGGGACGAGCACCGATCCGGTCATGAGGAACAGCAAGATGAAGGTGACGAGCGCGATGAGACCACCGGCCAGTGGAGCCTTCGAAAAGATCGAATGTTTCGAGTCGACGAGCTGTGCGGAGGGCCCTCCGATCATCACGGGAGACGGAGGCTTCACCGCGCGGACGTCGTGGACCAACTGCTCGCCTGCAGCCGACAGCGGCTCTACCGAGGGAACGACCGACCACCAGGTGGAGTCCGTCGAAACGAAGCGCACCGACGATTTCTGGGGACCGACCACCTGGATGCCTCCGATGTAAGAGCCGCTCAGGGCATCGACCCGCGACACACCGGGCACGCGCGAAAGCCGGCTCGCGTAATCCTGGATCGCGGCGGTCTGTTGCGCGGGTGGGCCCGAGTTGAGAGCAACGACCGATAGCGCCCCTGCTTCCTGATCCGAGAAGTTGTCTCGGATGTCTTGCTGCACGCGACGGCTCGTTGCACTAGCGGGCAGAACGCGATCGTCGGGCAAACCGAACTTCACGCCGAAGAACGGAGTTCCCAGGACGAACAGCAAGGCGGCTACCGACAGAGCGATGACTACGGGTCGCCGCATCACGAAGGTCGCTATCCGGTGCCACATACCGGTGCCTGGCTCCGCTGCCGTGTGGTGGAACACCACCCACTTGTCGATACGGCGGCCGATCACCGCCAGCAGGGCCGGCAACAGGATGAGCGCTGAGATCGCGGCAAGCCCGACTACGGCGATCCCTGCGTACGCGAACGACCGCAAGAAATACAGAGGGAACACCATCAGCACCGCCAGCGAGATGGCGACGGTGGCTGCCGAGAAAGCGACAGTACGGCCGGCGGTGTTGACCGTACTCATCAGCGCGTCCTCGGGGTCCTTGCCCGCGCGGAGCTCCTCGCGGAAACGCGACACGATGAACAAGCTGTAGTCGATACCGAGCCCTAAACCAAGAGCGGTGGTCAGGTTCAGCGAGTAAATCGAAACCGGAGTCAACGAGACGATCGCTCGAAGGATCAAGAAAGTTCCGACGACCGAGACGCCGCCGATGGCAAGCGGAAGCCCTGCGGCGACGACACTTCCGAACACGAAGACCAACAACACGAGAACGACGGGGAACGTGATCAGTTCAGCCTTGCCAAGATCGTGCTCGATCTGCGTCCCCACCTGATCGAAGACCTCGGCACGTCCACCGATCCCAACAGAGATGACTGAGTTATCGACCGCGAGCTTGCGGCCAAGGGTCGCGATCTTGGTCGGCCGCGAAAGACGTCCCAGGATCAAAGCTTGCGAACCGTCCGTGCTTTTCAACGGGGCGGGGGAGCCCAAGGTCCAATACGAGAACGCCTGCACTACGTCCGGGTCGTCCTGCAACTTCTTGGTTACTGCAATGCCTTGGGCTTTCACCGCGGAAGCGTCGACGTCTCCGGCTTTGGCAGTTACCACCAAGACGACGTTGGGCGACCCGGTATGGAAGGTCTTCAGAAGAGCGGCGTCCGCGCGCGTGGACTCCGCACTGGGGTCCTGGAATCCTCCGGCCGACAGGTGAGATGCGACGTTGCCGCCGATGGCTCCAGCTACGAGGAAGAACAATCCGCCGGCGATCAGGATCAGGCGACGGCGCCTGATGGTGAAGCGCGCCAGGCGTGTGAACATCGCCTCTAGTGCTTCTTGGACGTGAGCGGTGACCCGGAAGTGCCCGTAGTGCTCGGAGAGGGGACCGGGATGTTCGGGCCCTTCTTCGCGTAGATCAGATACATGATCGTGTAGCCCGGCGTGCAGTAAACGTCGTTCGCCTTGAACGCTCCGGTTGCGGGTGCTTTCGAGAAGTTGTCCTCGACCTCACCCGGCTCGGAGTCACCGCGGCCGAGGACGTAACCGGCCTTGGGCCACTGCTTCAGCACGAGCTTCGCGAACTGCGTCGAACCCATCGGCAAGACGAAGAGAGCTCGTTCGTAACCAGAGATCTTGCTGAGGTGCTTGTACGCGTACATCCCATCGGGGAACGGAAGGTCATCGGGAACCCAGTCCGGGAAAGACACCTTCTTCGGCGGCTTGCACGTTGGGGGTGTCGCTCCGGCGAACGTGGGAGTGGCACTTGCAGCGGTAACGGTAGCGGGCGGGCTCTTGTCCGCTTTCGGCTTGGGATCACTGCTGCACGCCGCCAGGGCGAGTGATAGCGCGCAGGCGCCGGCCACTATGGGAACGATCCGGCACCTGAACACGACCCCTCTATATTGCGTCGCATCGCAGCAGGTCAAACCGCGAAGGAGACCTGGGTGGCCCTTTTCGTTCAGATCCTCGTGACGGGCTTGGCGGCAGGCGCCGTCTACGGTCTGGTTGCGGTCGCTTTCTCGTTGGTCTACCGGCTGACCGGCGTGATCCACTTCGCGCTCGGAGAGATGATGGGCGTCGCGATCCTGGTCACCTTGTGGATCGCCGGCGGCTTCGATGTCGTGGCTCGTACCGGAGTCCCCGGCCCCCGATACGCCCTGGCGATCGTGTGTGGGATCGGAGCCGCGACCGTTCTCGGGGCCCTGTCTTATTGGTTGCTTATCCGTCCGTTCCTGTCACGGGCATCACTGATCGGATGGGTCGGCGCAACGGTTGCTCTCGCGTTCGCGTTGCGCGGCTTGTTGGAAGCGACTCTCATTCGACAGAGCTACGTGCTTCCGGATGTGATCCCGTTCGACCACTTCCACGGTGGTGTCGTCTCGTTGGGCGGTGGCACCACGATCCAGATCAGAGCGTTCTTCGTTATCGGATGCGGGGTGATGATGGCGGCCGCGGCCGCATGGTTCGTCGAGCGCACGCGCACCGGTGCGGCTCTGCGAGCGGTGGCCGACGATCGGATGGCGGCCGAGCTCGCGGGCGTGCCGGTCGACCGCTCGCTTCTCATCGCGTTTGCGGTAGCCGGTGCTCTGGCGGGGTTGGCGGCGCTAGTCGTCGCTCCTGGGTCGGCGATCTCCGTCGACACGGGCTCGTTACTGGGGCTCAAAGCCCTGGTTGCGGCCCTCATCGGATCGTTCGCGCTGCCGCGCCGCGTCTTCATCGCGGGGCTGGCGCTTGGGATATTCGAGTCAGTCGTCGCCAACTTCCACGTCGGACCGATCGTTCTGGGGCCGGGCTACGCGGACGTCCTCCCACTTGCAGTCGCTCTGGGAGCCGCGGCCATCTTGAGAAGCGGGACGCGCGAGGCGGTCGAATGAGGGTTAACGAGGCACGGCCCGTTAGATACGTGGCCCGCCAGATTGCCGGTGCGATCGGGGAGGCCCGCGCACGATTCACCGCTCGGTGGCTTTTGTGGCTCGGAGCGATAGTTGTCGTAGCACTGGTCCCGTTGGTCGACTCGAATAGCTTGCAGATCGCGTCACTCGCTACGGGTCTGTACATCGTTCTTGCCGCGGTCGGCCTGAATTACGCCATCGGCCTAGCCGCCATCCCCTCGCTGGGACAAGGGGGTTTCGTGGGGATCGGGGCGTTCGTCGCAGCGTGGCTGGCCGTTCGGTGGGGATGGGATCTCGTTGCGGCGACCGCGGCAGGAACGGCCGCCGCAACGGTTGCCGGTTTCTTCGTCGGAGCGGGGGCCGCGCGTTTGACGCGCGTATACATCGCGATCACAACTTGGGTCGCTGCTTGGATGCTTCAGTTCGCCCTTACGGACTCCCCGCAGATCTCCGGTGGATCGCAAGGTCTTCCCATGCCGGTGGCCCGGCTCTCCGTCCTCGGCGCGTCGGCGCGCTTCACACCGGCGTGGCACTACGAGACGGCTTTGCTCTTGGTCCTTCTCGCTCTGGGCCTTTACGCCGCGGTCAAGAGATCGCCGGCAGGCTTGCACCTTGCGGCCCTTAGACAGAACGAACCTGCAGCGCTGGTTCTGGGCGCGGATCGCAGACGCCTGAGAACCGGCGCCGTCGTTGCGTCGGCTGCGATCGGGGGAGTGGCGGGGGCATTGATGGTTCAGCTATCGGGCATCGCCGACCCGACTGCTTACGGCCCTCTGCTGTCGGTGAAGTTGTTCGTCGCGGTGATCGTCGGGGGCGCAGCCTTCACTCTCGGACCCGTCGTGGGAGCTCTAAGCCTCGCCTTGGTGGGACCCGTCGCGCGGGGCCTCGGCAACGCTGCCGGCCTCGCTCCCGAACGTTTCGAACCTCTCGTTGCTGCCGCTTTGTTGCTAGTCGCGGTCGTGGCCGGGGGCGAAGGGGTGCTCCCGCGGCTCCGCTCTCTTTTCAGCCGTCGCTCCGAAACGGTCGACCCAGGGGTTGCACGTATCGCGCTCACACCACGATCTGAAACGCACAATCTCGGCCCTGCGGTGCTCGACGCGCGCGCGATCAAGAAATCGTTCGGAGGAGTGCACGCTCTCGACGGCGTCGACCTAACGGTGAGCGCTGGGGCTGTGCACGCAGTGATCGGTCCAAACGGTTCGGGGAAATCCACCCTGCTGAAGATCTTGTCGGGATCGTTGTCGCCGGACTCGGGAACCCTGACCGTCGGCGATCGCTCGGTGTCGGGATGGTCGGTGGCAGACGCACGCGCCCAGGGAGTTGTGCGAACCCTGCAACGCACCGCGATCTTCGAGGACATGTCCGTGCGCGAGCATGTGCTTGCCGGGGGTTTGACGGATCGGACAGCCGCGGGAGTCGGTCGTCACCTGCTGGCAACGCCCGCTGCGCGCACCTTCGACAAAGCGTTGCGGCTGGACGCCGACCGCATACTGACCGACGTCGGTTTGGATCGTGTGGCCGCATTGCCCGCGAGCCGCCTATCCGGTGCACAACAACGTTTCTTGATGGTGGCCATGGCGCTTGCAACCCATCCGTCGGTGGTGTTGCTCGACGAACCGGGAGCCGGGATGAGCGCGGAGCTCGTCGGAGGGTTGATCGACTTGATCCATGCCCTCTCGTCAGCCGGCATCGCAGTTGTGCTCGTCGAGCACAACTTGCGCCTCGTGCGTCAAACCGCATCCGAAGTGACCGTGTTGAGCTCGGGCCGCGCGATCGCGCACGGTCACCCACGAGACGTCTCTGAATCGCCGGAAGTTCGAA
>JBHELU010000169.1:0-2665 GCA_046262955.1 Actinomycetota bacterium
CGACTTCGTCGAGGCGGTGGTTATGGAAGCACGAGTCGGTGAGGTCTTCGAGGCAACCGTCGTTGAAGTGGGACACCGCAGTGGAACCATCCAGATCAAGGAGCCCGCAGTGCTGGCTCCATGCGATGGCCCGCTCGAGCTGGGATCCACCATCAGAGTGCGGCTGGCGGAAGCGGATGCAGACAAGGGCCGCTTGCGATTCGAAGTGGACCGATCGTCCGACTCCGACGGAAGATCGTGACGTGGGCACCATTCAGGACCGCGCGTTCGAATCTCTACGAGAGATTCTCGGCGATCGGATAACGACATCCGGATCGGTCCTCGAGCATCACGGCAGGGACGAATCTCCGCTGCCGGCGTCGCCTCCGGATGCGGTCGCCTTCTGTCGAACCGAAGACGAGATAGCGCGCATCCTTCCGATCTGCGCTCGCCATCAGGTGCCGGTCATCCCGTTCGGAGCCGGCACATCGTTGGAGGGCCACATCCTTGCAACCCGTGGGGGATTGTCCCTCGATCTAAGCGAGATGAACCAGATCGTCGACGTCAGGGTCGCCGACCTCGACGCGAGCGTGCAGCCGGGTGTGACGCGCACTCAACTGGAGCAGAGACTCAGACGCGACGGTTTGTTCTTTCCTGTCGATCCTGGAGCAGACGCAACCATCGGTGGGATGACCGCGACTGGGGCGTCCGGCACGACCACGGTTCGCTACGGCGCGATGCGCGAGAACGTTCTGTCTCTCAGGGCGGTTCTTCCCGACGGAAGCGTCATCTCGACAGGCACCCGTGCGCGCAAGTCGTCGGCCGGTTATGACCTGACCCATCTCTTCGTCGGCTCTGAGGGCACGCTCGGTGTGATCACCGAGATCACTCTGAAGATCTACGGGATCCCCGAGGCGATCTCGGGAGCCTCGTGCCACTTCGATTCCGTAGAACGAGCAGTGGAAGCAGTGATCGCGACGTTGCAAACGGGCATCCCCGTCGCTCGGATGGAGTTCATGGACGACATGGCGATGAAGGCGATGAACGACTACTCGGGAACGTCCTATCCCATCGCTCCCAGCTTGTTCTTCGAATTCCACGGATCGGGGGCCGCGGTCGAAGAAGACGCCAACAGCTTGAATGAGATCGTGTCCGAGTTCGGTGCGATGGATTTCAGATCGGCTATGGATCACGCCGAGCGAACGAAGCTTTGGAAAGCGCGTCACGAATCGTTCTATTCATCGCTTGCGTTGCGTCCGGGCGCACGAGCGATCACGACCGACGTGTGCGTCCCGATCTCCGAGCTTCCGAGATGCATCGCCGGCAGCAGGAGCGACGTCGAAGAATTGGGTGTCACCGCGACAACGGTCGGTCACGTCGGTGACGGCAATTTCCATCTGCTCCTGTTGGTGGATCCCGACGACTCAACCGAGATGCGAGCTGCCGAGGAGGTCAACCGACGGCTCGTCGAACGAGCGCTCTCAGTGGGCGGCACGTGCACGGGGGAGCACGGAGTGGGTGTCCGCAAGATCGATTCGCTTAGGAAAGAAGCCGGCGAGGGGATCCGGGTGATGCGCGCGATTAAGAAGAGCCTCGATCCCGAGGGGATCATGAATCCCGGGAAAGTGTTGGCCGACTAGGGGTTACGGATAAGCGTGGCCATCTTTACGCTGAGCCACGGCTTGCGACCCCACGCGAGAAGCTTTCCCGTTAGAGCTGGTTTCGTGGGACTGATCCGCCCGTATCCCATCAACAAGAGCGTCGGCGGGTCGGCGGAGATGTGGACGTCGACGCGATCATTTGACGGCTCTTCGATCGTGAGCGTGCCGTCGTCGAATACGTAATGCATGTGCGATTCGTGTCGCAAGCCGATGTCGTAACGAGCGCGGAAGCCCCGAGCGGCTTCTTCGTTGACGAAGTGCACCGTGACGGCCGAGATCCCCTTCAGCACCAGAGCCGCGGCATGCGCGTCGATATCCCATGGCTGAGTGGTCGCCCGGGCGATGTCGTAACCGTGCACCAGGATCTCGCCGAGACAAGTCGCCACGACGCACGAAGCAGCGATCGGGATGCCCCCCACGTAAGGAACGATCGGGTCGCCGTCGAGCGAACGCACCGTTTCCAGGAAGAGCTTCGACGAATTGTCGATTGCATCTGCGATGTCACTCATCGAGCCGAGATCACTTCCGTCGATGAAAGCCTGTGCATGCCGAGCGCTTTCGTCGAAGGAGTCGGCCCCGGCCCCCACACCGGTCACGATCTCGCGGTAGTGGTCGAACACGAAGGTGAGGTGGGTTGCGACGTCGCGCGCGGTCCACTGGCCGATCGCGATCGCATCGGGCTTTGCCGATCGCACCAGCTCGACGAAGGCCGGCAGGTTGCTCTCCAGAGTTGCGGTGACGTCCGCCAGATCGACGGTTAATGCGGTGCCTGTGGTGAGCGTGTCGGCCATCGTCGTCCCTCCCTTGTTCCGCCGCGATGCAGTGAGGTGAGCTAGCATACATACAGTCTGTATGTAGCCTGCCTCGGAGGAACGGTGGCCCAAACGCGCAATGCCGAGCGCTCGGAGGTCACCCGGTCGCGCCTCATGGCGGTTGCCCGGGAGCTGTTCACCGAGCGCGGCTTCGCCGATGCCCCCACGGAGGAGCTGGTGCGCCGGGCCGGGCTTACCCGAGGGGCGCTTTAC
>JBHELU010000170.1:0-3280 GCA_046262955.1 Actinomycetota bacterium
GTCCTCAACTGCTCGACCGTCGCGAACGTATGAGTAACTCCGGGCACGGCCGTCGAGGTCAAGGAGAAATCGATCTTCTTCGTTCCGAAGAACTCCTCGAGTCCCCGTGTGATGGCTCCCGTCAGACATGCATGGCCGCTGACGTACTCGGGGTGAAGCGCGGTCGAGGAGAGGGGTTCCCAAGTCGGATCCCCGACGGTCCACGCGTTTCCGTCGTCGTCGCCTTGTCGGATGGCGGTGACCGGTCGCCATCTCAGAAAGTGGAACTTCGTGTTCCAGCAAGTGATCATCGCGTCGGCACCCGGGACGGTCGTCATCGCGAAGAGCACTGCTGAATCGCCGACCGACAACTGACGTTGGGTCGCCAGATCTCTCAGTCCTCGGTTGTACTGGCGCACCGTGTTCTCCGTCCAGAACACGGCGATCTCCGTCTGCGCGGGCGTTCTAAGTGAGCTGTTCTTGGCTCCGTAGAGTCTCGTCCGCTCGTAGTCGGCTGCGTACGCATGACTGTCGAGCGGATTCGGTCCCTTGGGCTGGAATTGGTCTGGCGACTCGGCCAAGAAGGGAGTCACCTGAGCGACGTAAGGGGTAACTACGCTGCCGGGCCCGGTCCTTCGCCATTCCCCCGGCTGGGTGCCGTCTGGGGGCGCGGGGACCGGCGCGTCGCGTCCGTCGTTTGCTCGGCGGTCGATGATCGCCCCCGCGCTGGCGCGACCAACGGCTATGCCGTCTTCCTTGGAGGGCCCATCTGGGATCTCCGCCAACGCCGATGCATACTCGTTGTCGACCGACGAAGCCTGAGCGGGGAAGTAATTGACGAGCACGTCGTGTGCAGCGGTCGCGATAGCGGCATCCTCGGAAGCTCCGGGAGGGGCAGTCGCGAAATACGCGTAAGGCTGGTGGGTTCCCTCGATGGCCATGGCCGCGTCGTAAACCGCGATCTGCGTTATCGCGACGTAGAGACTAGAGGCGGACGGCGTAGCTCGGGAACCGTCGGCAACGATCGTGTTGATCGCGACCTCGTTCCATCTCACAACCGCGTTGTCTCCGGTAGCTGCGCTCGCCGGCGCGATCGGAACAGGAACTCCGAGCAAGCAAGTGGCCGCCACAGCCGACGTCAGAACGCGCGTGACCAATCTCATGTGTCTTCCTTTCTTCGAAGTGAGAATTCGGGCCGCCCTCTGCCCGCTACAGGCGGCCCGAATTCGAACGGACTGGATCTGCTCGCCGGCTCCTAAGAGCCTTCCTGCACTTGGTAGATCTCGTCGGCCACCAGGCCATGGGCCTCGCGGTGGACCGTCGAAGCAGCGGCTGCGCTCGGAGCGTCGACGAGACAGAAGATCTTTCCCGCCCCCTCGTCCACCCAGTAGCGCAGGTAGTTGACGCCGTGATCCTGCTGCTTCTCGAGATCAGACTGGTGCGCCTTGGCAACGTCGTCGATCCCGACGTTTCCCTGGAGGTTGTGCACGTCCATGAACAAAGGCACAGTTAGCTCCGTTCTCCAGGCTCAAACGTTGTCATAGGGGTAGATCACACGGATCCGTCGTTGAAGGGCGCGACCCATGGGTTGGTGCCGGAGTAAAGGCCGTCCGGGTTCGGATACCAAGCCCAGACGTGAAGCGTCACGAGATCGGGGTGCCAGAACGAGAATGCAGCTCCACTAGTCGGGCTCGTGTCGGAGCATTCCGATTCGCTCGACTTGAACTCGAAGGTGCCATCTTCGTAGTGGCAGGCGGCGGGGAAGCTTCCGTACTTCGCTCCCGGCAATGGCTTCGTGGCTGGTTTCTCGGTGAAGACCCACTCGAAGGCGCTGAGCTGCCAGTCGTCGCCGTTCTTCTCGTACACCAGAATCGGCGGGCGGGTCACGTCGAAGTCGGTGCTGTTCGGGTTCAGGAAGTGATAGCCCATGTTGGGCATCATCTGCGTGATCATCATGTTGTAGCCGTCGCTCTTCGCTGCGTCGAGATTCGTCGCGTACTTGGCAGTAGCGGCTCGCGCGGCCGCTATCTTCGGGGTCAGCTTTCGCTCCTGCTTGGGCGTGAGCAAAGAGCTGTCGGCGTTGCCACCGTGATCGGAATGCGCTTCCTGGGACATCGTTCCATGGGCCGAGCTCACGCTTCCGCTAGCCGCAACGGGCAAAAGCAGAGCTGCAACCGCAGTTGAGACGAGCAGTGCAGTTTTACGCATGTTTCCCTCCTTCTCTCTAGAAACCTGACGAGATCAGGCTAGGGAGAAGGCCGTCCGGGAACATCGGGAAAACTCCCTATCTTGGGCAAAAGGAGCTAAGGGGACATCAGCTCGGGCGCTCGGGCCGCTGCAGCCGCCCGAGTGCGGACGCCCAGCTTCCGGAGGATCGCGGAGACGTGATGATCGACGGTCTTCTCGGACAGGACGAGCTTCTCGGCGATCTCGAAGTTGCGCAGCCCCTGGTGCAACAGGCGCAGCACGTCCAGCTCCCGCGGGGTCAGGCCGGCGGGGTTGCTCTGGCTCGTCCCTCTCGGCCCCCTCGGAAGAAGCGGCAATCCGGCTGCTCGTCGATCCCTATTGAGCCCAACGATCGTTGCCTTGGCGCCAAATTCCATGAGGCGCAGCGCTGCCCACGCCGACGAATCCTTGTCTGGTGACTTTCCCCGGCACAGTGCGGCGTCGTAGACGCGGTTGACTGCTTCCCAGGCTGTCGCAGCCCCTTCGAGATCGCCGTCAAGCTCCAGGCGTACCGGTGCTAATTCGTTGTCGAATCGCGGAGGCTCGCCGCCGACACGTGCAAGCCACAACGCCGCGAGGCTTTGACTGTGGCGCGACTCGGCCGCGAATGCGAGCTGGATTCCGTGGGTGGCCTCTTCCAGCGACGCGCGTTGGTCTCCGGCCAACCATGCCGCCTCCGTTCGAATAGCGAGAACGTGGCCGATTCGATCGGACTCTCCCGTCGCCCGAACAAGATCGAGCGACTCGTCCAGCGTCCGCGGGTCGGGGTCTCCGCGCCGCGCCCTGATCCCACCGGTCACTGCCAACGCTACCGACTTGATGAGGGGAGCTTCGACCCTTCGTCTGTGGACGAGACCTTGTGCCGCTTCAAACGCCAAGTCCCATTGCCCTTGCTCCAGGTCTACCCGAGCTTGCAGAGCCTCGATGTACAAAGACCATGGATCCAGATCGCGACCGGCGCAATATTCCAGGCCCTCGCCGAAATACCGTCGCGCGATGTCGTAGTCGTAGGAGAAAAGGCCCATGCACCCGAGGTTCACGTACGTCCGAGCGACATGTTCTTCGACTCCGAGTT
>JBHELU010000171.1:0-14828 GCA_046262955.1 Actinomycetota bacterium
CACGTGCGAGGTCCGCTACGGCAAAGCCCGGGAGTTCATGGAGTCGATGACCAAACTCGACGACCTATGCACGAAGAAGGGCTTAGTGGGTGCTGCCGGATGGGGGCCCATTGCGGGTAACAACAACACCTTCATCTACGAGATGGACTACCCGGACTTCGCCACGTTCGAGAAGGAGCAGGGGCAGTTCTACGGCGACGCCGACATCATGAACGCGTTCCGCGCATCAAGCGAGCACGTCATCCAGGGCTCGGCGAAATCCGAGATGTTGCAGAGCCTCTACGACATCAAGTAGTCGAAGCCTCGGCCGGCTGCGGCGTTAGCTCGACAGTCTCCTGCCGGCCGAAGTAGGCATCGAAGTCGGCGCGGTCGACCGTCTCGCGCTCCAAAAGGATCTGAGTCAACGCGTCGAGATCCTTTCGATGTTCGACGAGGATGCTGCGAGCTTTCTCGCGACCCTCGAGCAATATCGACTTGACCTCCCGGTCGATCGCGACTTCCGTCTCGTCCGAGACTTCCTCGCCTCGACGGAAAGCTGCACCCAGGAAGCGGCCCCCCTGCTGCGCGATGTTGATCGGGCCGACCTTCTCGGACATCCCGAACTCCATGACCATCCGGCGCGCGATCTCGGTTGCTTTCAAGAGGTCGTCCTGAGCGCCTGTCGTTGCGAATCCGAAGATCAGCTCCTCGGCCGACCTTCCGCCCATCAATACTGCGATCCGGTCACGCAGCTCGGGCTCGGACATCAGATAGCGCTCCTCATCGGGCAGTTGCTGCGTGAAGCCAAGCGCGCCGATGCCTCGCGGGATTATCGAGATCTTGTGCACGGGATCGGAGTTCTCAACGAAGCGCGCCACTAGAGCATGACCCAGTTCGTGATACGCGACGAGCTTTCGCTCTTCGGGGCTAAGCACCTGAGAGCGCCGCTCGAGGCCGGCGATCACACGGTCGATCGCCTCTTCCAGGTCCGCCATCGTCACCTGCGAGCGATCCCGACGCGCTGCAAGCAGTGCTCCCTCGTTGATCACGTTCGCCAGCTGCGCACCAGAGAAACCAGGCGTCCTGCGGGCAAGCACCTCGAGGTCGACGCTGGGGTCAAGCTTCACTTCTCGCGCGTGGATCTGGAGGATCGCCTTCCGGCCCTTTACTTCCGGGAGGTTGACCTGGATCTGACGATCGAAGCGACCTGGCCGAAGCAGCGCTTGGTCGAGCACCTCCGGCCGGTTGGAAGCCGCAACGATGATCACTCCCGAGTTCGGCTCGAATCCATCCATCTCGGTAAGCAGCTGTTGCAGGGTCTGCTCTTGCTCCGAGTGCGAACCCAATTGGTTGCCGGCGGCACCCGACCGAGCTTGCCCGATCGAATCGATCTCGTCGATGAACACGATCGCGGGAGCACGCTCACGAGCCTGCTTGAAAAGATCTCGCACCCGCGCGGCCCCCAACCCCACGAACAGCTCGATGAACTCCGATGCAGAGATGTAGAAGAACGGCACGTTGGCCTCGCCGGCAACCGCCCGTGCGAGCAGCGTCTTCCCGGTTCCGGGGGGGCCTACCAGCAGGACGCCCTTTGGGATACGTGCGCCCAGTCGTTCGAACTTCTTCGGCTGCTTCAGGTATTCGACGACCTCTGCAAGCTCCGTCTCGACCTCGTCGACTCCTGCGACGTCCTTGAACGTCGTCTTCATGTCGGTCCGGTCGTAGAGCTTCGCTTTGTTGCGGCCGAACGACAGCGCTCCCCCGCCCATCTGCTGCCGCATCCGGCGCATGAAGAAGTAGTAGAGCAACGCGATAAGGCCGAACGGAAGGATGAAGCTGAAGAGCAATCCCGCCCACGGGCTGGGTTGTGTGCCTGAGACGGCGACATCGTTCGCTCGTAGTGAATTGACGAGCCCGTTCGTCTGGAAGTTCGGCGGGATCGTCGTGCTGAAGTTGTGCTTGTCGCTACCCGTCAAGTAAGTCCCGGTGACGGATGTCTGCGTGATGTTCACGTCGGTGACCTGCTTACTGTCCACAAGATTCTGGAAACGAGAGAAGGTGATCGACTCGGTCGAGTTGAACAGCCCCTGGATCAGGAAAACGAGGATGAGACCACCGATCACCCAGGCAGCGGTGATCCAACGTTGCCTGGTCGCGTTGGGATCCTCGCTTCCTCCACTCCTGCGTGGCGGGATGCGCTCGAGGGGGCTGGGCGAGCCGTTCTTTCGAGTCGGCCGGCGGCGTGGATCCATCACAACGACACTACTTCGACGGGAGAAACACGCTGGTCGGTGACAATCGCATCGTGAAAATCATTGTGGCCTCAGTGGTTACTACGGCATGCCTGATGTGGACTGCCCCGGCATGGGCGATGTGCGAGCCCACTCATCCCTCCGTGGCCAAGGACATCGCAGCGGCAAATGTTGTCTTTGTTGGCACGGTCACTGGTGTCCAAGACGAAGGCCATTCTGCTGCCGTTCATGTCGAAGCGACGTGGAAAGGTCCTTCACTTCCGGATCAAGTCGCCGTGACTGCGGTGGGAGGCCAAGCGGGAGGCCTTGGGGCCCTGCAGACCTGGACCGTCGGGCACCGATACCTGTTCATGCCTAGTAATGAATCGTCACCATTCCGCGACGACGGGTGCAGTGGAACGCGCGAGTACACATCCGCTCTGGATCACTTTGCGCCGGCGGGTGGGATCCCGTCCGGCAGCCCTTCGCCCGGCCCATTGAACCGGCGCGGAGGAGCGGGAAGCCTGTTCGCGATCATCGTGTTCGTCGCTCTTGCTGCAACCGCTCTGCATCAATTCCGTCGGACACGGCGAGCGACACAACCCGCGTGGCACGACCCGACATCGGACTCGAGCAAGGATCCCGATCTGAGACGCTGATCTCATGAGGCCCCGTTTCGGAGGCATGGCCTCCTTACTCCCAGCTGGCTAGGGTCGACCCCTGAAGGTAAGGTAACCCTAAGTTCGGGCGTAAGGCTTCCCGAACGGATCGACCAAGCTTCGAAGGAGAGCCGTGACCAGCGGATTCCTAATCATGCTCCGCGAGGGACTCGAGGCGGCGCTGATCGTTGCGATCGTGCTCGCCTACCTCAAGAGGCTCGGCATGGAGCGGCGCTTCCGCGTCGTATGGGCGGGAGTGCTCGCCGCGACCGTTCTTGCGGTCATCGCAGGCATAGCGGTGTTCGCGGTCCTGGGCGATCTTCACGGCACGGCCGAACCGGTGACCGAAGGTCTCATCGCATTCACTTCCGCCGCCGTGCTCACATGGATGATCTTCTGGATGGGGCGGCAAGCTCGTCACATCAAGGGCGAGCTGCATGCCAAGGTCGACCGCGCGCTCGTTTCGGGTTCGGCCTTGGGTCTCGCCGCTATCGCGTTCGCGGCGATCCTGCGTGAAGGCCTCGAGTCTGCTCTCTATCTCGTGTCGACGACCGTCGGCCAGCGCTCGAACCTACAAGAGCTCGTCGGGGGCCTGATCGGCTTGGCCGGGGCGGCCGCGCTTGGGTATCTCCTTTACACCGGCAGCCGCAAGGTCAACCTGAGGATCTTCTTCCGAGCAACCGGCATCTTGATCCTGCTGTTCGCTGCCGGCCTTATCTCGAAAGGGATCCACGAATTCCAGGAAGCCGGCGTTATGGGAAGCATCAATGCCCACATCTGGAACTTGTCTTCTCTTCAATTCCTTAATCCCGCGCGAGGCTGGACGGGACAAACGCTGAACGGCTTGTTCGGGATCTATCCCACGCCCTCGCTCGAGATGTTCCTGTTCCATCTCTTGTATCTCGTGCCTGTCGGAGCGCTGTTCCTGTACCAAACGCGGAAGATGCCGGCGCGCTCGCCGAAGGTTGCCGAGAACGTCTCGCCGCGCGCGGACGCTCAATCGGCCGCCACTTCCTGAGGCAATCGTCTAGCTCGAAGCCTTTCGGACGACGGTGAACTTGCCCGTCATCCCCGAGTGGAAGCGACAGAACACGTCGTAAGTCCCCGGCTCCAGCACGTTGCCTATCCGGTGCCATCTAAGGGTGTCGCCGGGTTTCAGATCGACCGAGATCTTCGTCCCGGTAACGCTGAAGTTGTGCGTGTTCCGCCCCTCATTGGTGACGACGAAGGTCCGTTTGGCCGCGATCGACGGATCGTCGACCGGATGGATGTCGTGAAAGTGGTTGTCGACGACCACAACAACGTAGGGGCCGTGTTGCGGTTCCGGGTTGAAGACGACCCTGTCCGGCTTCTGGGCGTCTAGGGGCCGAGCGTCGTCAGATGAGCACGCCGCACAGAGAAGTGCAGCAACGACGATCAGGCAAGCAACCCGCATGAGTGAAGACTAAGTTGCCGGCCCGACTAGGGACCATCACGGCTGAACCGTTTGAGGGACTCGGACTACCCCACCGTCGGCCTGCAACGCGATCCAAAGGTCCGGATTCGTGTTCGTTATCTGGACCGGATCACCGTCGAGTTTCGTTGGTGCTCCCAACTGTTTTCCATTCCGCGAATCGAGATGTGTGAGATAGGCCGCGCCGTCGTCTGCTTCCGACAGGGTCCACACGCCGGTCGGTGTGATGGCCATGTCGATGTAGTGCCCTTGGAGATCGGTCGTCGACACGAACTGTGAGGTGGTGGGGTCGATCTGGTCGATCCGGTTCGAACCGTGACTCGCGATCCACAGCGCACCGGGGCCGGTGTAGACGTCCCCGATCCCACGGATGTTGACCGATATGGGCTTCGAAAGGATCTTGTCTCCCGAATCGCTTAGCCGTACCAAACCCTTCTTCGCATCGAGAACCCACACGGCCCCCTCACGCGCGGCCACGTCGTAAGGCTGATGGACAAGCGAAACGGTCGATGTGCGATGGCTGTGGATCCCGACCCGGATCAGCTTGTCTCCTTGGACGACCACCCACACCGCGCCTTGGCCGACAGAGATGCTGAGCGGCTTCCCGCGGCTCCCGACCGAGATCGTGGACACCTCGTTCGTCGAAGGATCGATCTGCTGCACCGCACTGAGGCCCGTGTTTGCGACCCACTGGAAACCGCTGCCGGCCTCCGTGTCGGTCGGGCTGCCGGAGACATCGATCTGCTGGGTCACAACCCCCGTATCGGGGTCGATGCGCGTCACGGTGCCGGCTCGCGAGTTCGCGACCCACAGGGAACCACTCCCCGGAGCAAGGTCGGTTGGCTTGGAGCCGGTCCGGATCAGGCCCCGCGGCGCGGCGGGCAGAACGGGCGAGGCGTGACGGCTGATGCCTAGATCGAACGCGCCGACGGCGAACAGGATGACAACGACGGCAGCAACGCCGGCCAGAAGCGAAGCTCCGATCGAGTAAGTGATCCGGCGACGCCGAAGACGGCGAGCGAACTCGACCTGAGCCCTTGTCCGTTGTGCTCCGCGAGCATCACGTGCGGAATCGGTCATCGTGCGAAGCGACTCTTGCAGGAGGCGATCGAAGTCGTTCATGTCGTGGCCGTCCTTCCGAGCTTTCCTTCGAGAGCTACCTTCAACTTGCCCCGCGCGCGGGACAGTTGGGAGCGGACGGTACTGACCGAACAGTCGAGTGCTTGAGCGATCTCGGACTCGGGCAGACCGTGCAGATAGAACATACCGATACACGCACGCTGACGGGGCGGCAAGTCTTTGACCGCATCCCAAACAAGCCGCGCGGTCTCGTGCACCTCCGGGTCCCACGCGGCCGGTTTGAGCTCGTCTGCATGATGGGACAACGCGTTGACTCTCGACTCGATGGCCTTGCGCCGGATCTTCGAACGACACAGATTGACGACTGCTCTGCGCAGGTAAGCATCGGTACGGGCTCGGTCGCGGATGCGCCCCCACCCTGTATAGACCTTCAGCAGTGCTTCCATCACGATCTCTTCGCCCAGATGGCGATCACCCATGATGATGTAAGCAAGATCGCAGAGCCCGTCGTAATGAGCCTCGAAGAGCGCCGCGATCTCCTCATCTCGACTAGACCGCGCCAGTAGTCCCACTTCGCCGAGGAAGTCTTCCATCTGTATGGCGCGAGCGTCGATCATGCCTAGTAGACGCCCGGCCTCCCCGAACCATTGCATGCGATGGGCCTAGGCCCGGCCGATAGGCTCGGGCGGGCATGCATCTGCCTCCCTCGGCGCACGAGAAGTGGTTCGTCCCCGATCCCGGGCAGTTCTCGGCGCATTGGACCTTCTTCTGGCAGCCGGCCACGCTTGTGGCCTGTGGGATCGCGGTTGCCTTCGTGATCGGCTGGCGCCTAGTGGCGATGCGCTTGTCACGGCCCGAGCTCGAGTTCCTCAACCGGCTCGACCGGCTGGTGCCGTGGATCCCCCGGCTACTTGCGATCCATCTCGGCGTGTCTTTGCTGGCACTCGCAGTGCACAACCAGTACCTGTCGCCGGCTCTGTCGCTCTCCGATGTCCGTGGCGGGTCCGAGATCGCGCTGGCCGAAGGGATCGTCGGCGTGTGGCTGATCAGTGGGATCAAGTTGCGACCTGCGGCCATCCTCGTGATCCTGCTCGGCCCCCTTGCTCTCGCTCTGGCCGGGCCGGTCGCGGTGCTAGAAGCGGCCGACCTACTTGGCCTCGCGTTATTCATCGTGATCCTGCCGGGAACGCCCGACGGGAGAGTCGCGAATCGTGTCGATCCGATGATTGTTCGCCGCGCGATGTTCGCCTTGCGGATCTGTGTGGGCTCTTCTTTGATGGTGCTTGCGTTCAGCGAGAAGCTCGCGAACCCGGCCCTGGCGCATGCATTCATCAAGAGATATCCGCCGTTCGATCTCTTCACGACCGCCGGATTGCACCTCGGCCCCAACGCGTTCATCAGGTTCGCCGGTGCGGTCGAGTTGGCGTTCGGCTTGCTGATCATCTCGGGGGCTGCTCCGCAACTGATCGCGATCGTCGCCGGGATCCCGTTCAACGCAACGCTCTTCTATTTCGGTCGCACCGAGTTGATCGGGCATCTGCCGGTGTATGGGGCAATGCTCGCCCTGCTTGTCTACGGGTCGTCACCGCGCATCGCGCCGTTCTTGTGGAGCCCGCGCCGAAACAAGCGGCTCCCATGGCGCCGGGTCGAGCGGATGGCTCGCTCAGGGCGCTTCGCGGAAGGGTGACCCGAACCGCTACTTAAACTGACTACGTGCAAGCGATGCGCTCGCTCGTCAGCCACAAACGGCGTGAACAATGGGACCGAGAAACCCTGGTGTGTGGTGCCCGAGGCCACGTAACTCCGGCAGCCCGAGTGGCGCGGCTCCGTCCTGAAGACGCTGGGCTGGGAGTCGAGCTCGACGACGGTCGCCGCATGGTCAGGTGCACCCGCTGCGACGCGTGGTTGGAGACATCTCCCCCGGTCGATCCGGTCCGGGAGACATTGCCGGCGCTCGAGGACCTCCGACTGCCGCGCAGAGGTCGCGAGCTGCGCGACGCGATCGTTCTGCGGATCATCGCGATCGATCGAGCCTTCCACTCCATCATCTTCGGCACCCTGGCCGGAGTGGTGCTCTTCGTTTACGTGCGATTGGGAGTCGTTCACCGAGAAGCCGAACGATTGCTCAAATCGATCTCGAACGCGGCACAAACGACCGGCGCCGACCAGAGCCGAGGCTTTGTCTTCACGCAGCTGAACAACATCGCTCACCTGCACGGCCACACTCTGGCGATCGTGGGCGCGACGGCCCTCGCCTATTTCGTGATCGAGGGTGTCGAAGCCGTGGGCTTGTGGCGTGAGAGGCGATGGGCCGAATACCTGACGGCAGTGGCCACTGCCGGATTCTTGCCCTTCGAAGTCCACGAGCTGATCACCCGCGTCACTGTGTTCCGCATCAGCGCGCTCGTCATCAACATCGCGATCCTCATCTACCTGGTGTGGGCAAAGCATCTGTTCGGTGTTGCGGGGGGCAGGGCCGAGGAACGGCGCGAGGAAGAGATCGATCGAATGGCGTTGTTCGGTCCCCCGGCCTCTACTGCTTGAGCATGTAATCGAAGCTCGGGGTCGAGTCCCCCTGGTTGTATAGGTCGTTCGCACCTTGGTCGGCAGCGTTGGGTCGGCCGAATGTGAACGCGGTCACTTCCCAGATGTGCGTTCCGGGAATTGCCGGCTTCTCTTTGACCACCTTGGTCGGATCCTTGATCCGGTAACGCTGGATCTCCGAATAAGGGAACTTCATAGTGATCGTGCCCTTGTCGGCATTGACCTTTCCTGGAATCGCGCCGTCACCCGGAGCCGGATAGATCTCGGTGAACGGTCCCTGCGCGGTCACAAGATGGCCGTGGCCGAAAGTGAAGCCGGTCGCCGGATTCCAATCGGCCGTCATGTAGTCGGGTTGGAATCCCGAGAACCACCGGACCACGAACATCAGGTCTGAAGCCTGCATGTTCGAAAGCGCCGACGTCAGAGCCGAGTCGCTCAGGTCCGCCACTTTCATGGTTGCCTTCAGCGCCAAGACGCTCTTGCCGGAAACCTTCATGTGAGAGCGAGAAAGACGCACGCTTTTGATGTCGAGGCCCGGCTGGTTGGTGCGTGATGCAGCCGGAGGGCCAAAGCTCGAGAAGTCGAACAGCGCGTCACCTTTTGGATCGACTGCCGCCGATCTGACGTTCTTGCGTTTGTCCTTCGCAGCCGTGCCGAAGCTCTTCAACAGGCTCGGACCCGATTTCTGCTTCACGATCACGTCGATCGAGGGCCCGCCGGCAGCCGCGCCCGAGACCTTGTTGGATTGGGTGAAGACGACGAAGAGCCGTCCTGTCGTCGGGTCCAAACGTGCGGTGATGAAGTCGTACAAGGTGCGATCTCCGCCGGTCGTGCATCCGATGCCGCCCGTACAGATCTGACCCCAATGGTTCGGATGAGAGGTGGCTCGCACCTGGCTGAAAGTCGCGTGGGTGCTGAGAGCGTTGCTGCTCTGGTTCACGCAGACGTACCAGGGAGCTTGAAAGGCCGCATCTTCCGGACTGCCGTCTACCGAGCTGCAATAGAACGCAATCGCGATCCGCCCGGGATCACCGGCGACGATCCACGGCATCAGATTGCTGGATGCGCCGGCCCTATTAACGAGTTGCTTCTTCGACCATGTCTTCCCCTGGTCGGTCGAGTACGAATAAAAGACGTCGTAGCTCTGCTTCTCGGCCCACGCGGCATAGAGATTCCCCTTGGTGTCGATGTCGAGCACGGCGAAGAGGCTGCTCGGGTTTCCCTCCGTCGTTGAGACGACGGTCTGCGTGAACGTTTGGCCGCGATCCGTCGAGCGGAACAACTTCACGGAATTGCCGGCCGTGTAGACGCCGTAGAGCGTCTCGTTCTTGTTGCCGTCGGGATTGTGGTCCGGGTTGTCGTCGATGACGATCGGCCCAGGCCGATCGATATCGGGGGCCGCGTTCCCCGGGGCCGATGCAAGTCCGTACGTGAGCCCGCCGTCATCGGATCGTTGGACCGTGCCGCCGCCGGGCGTCTCGTTGTAATAGAGGTAGTTCGTTTGAGCGCCGGATGCGGCCATCCACTGACGGTCGACGGTCGGGGCAGCTTCCGAAGTGCTCGTGCCGACAAATTCCCGGCCTTCGTCCGAGGACATGGACGCGGAGAAGTTCGCAAGTTGCTCCAGTCCCGCGTAATAGAGGTTGTAGTCACCGTTGGCGTTCTTCTCGGGAGCGGTCGCGATCTCGCAGTCGCCTCCCCCGCCCGGGGCGATGCGACCGGTCGGTGGCTCGCCCAGCAGCCTGAAAGTGTCGCCGTGGTCGAGCGACAGTTGCGCTCTATCCGCCGCTGCGGTCGAGCCCTGGGGGCCGCAGGAGTAGACGTTGCCCTTGTTGTCGATGCGCAGGGAAGGCTCGCCGAGGTCGTTCTGCGGATCGACGACGGTTGTCGGCATGAACTTGAGGCCATGAGCCGGAGCCGGCTGCGGCAGGGCTGCGTCTTTGGCCACCGCTCCGGTGCTACTGACGAACGAAGCCGCGGGATAACCCGACGTGCGGGCGGGGCCGATCTTTGCGGTCGGCCGTGTCGTCGACAGGATCGACGACGGTGCGCTCATTACGAATGAAGCCGCCGTCACTGCGACCGCGATAGCGGATGTAAGAAGCCGCTCCTTCATAAGTTCCCCCTCGGTTCGTGTCGCTCAATCATCCCACTCAGGCGGTTTTTGGTCCCACCTATGATCCGGCGCTGTCGACAGGCGTGAGAAGGAGAGGCGGATGTTGAAGGACTTCAGAGCATTCATCCTGCGAGGGAACGTGCTCGACTTAGCTGTTGCCGTAGTCGTGGGGGCCGCCTTCGGGGCCGTCGTGACCGCGCTCGTGACGAATATCATCACGCCGCTCATCGCGATACCGGGCACGGTCGACTTCTCGAAGTTGCACGTCACGCTCAGCGGGAGCCGGATCCAGTACGGGACATTCCTGAACGCGCTCATCGCCTTCCTGATGATCGCTGCGGCAGTTTTCTTCTTGATCGTGCGGCCGGTGAACAAACTGATGGACCGCTACAAGACCGAGCCCGAGGTCGAGAGCCCGACCAAGAAGTGTGGCGAGTGCCTGTCGAACATCCCGACACCGGCGAAGCGCTGCGCCTTCTGCGGCCAACCCCAACCGGTCTAGCGTTTGAGCTCGCTCCCCGACAAGCGACCCTCATTGGTAGGTAGCGGTCCGCCGTCGACAAAAACCGACGTTAATCGTCGGAATTTGTCGAATGCTTTGGGGAAGGCGGTGCGCCAGGGTGATTCTGTGGGGGCCCGACCTCTACAATCGGGCGCCTGGGCGGTTGGCTCAGCGGTAGAGCGCTGCCTTCACACGGCAGAGGTCACTGGTTCGATCCCAGTACCGCCCACTTTCTGAATCCGCAGGTGAAGCCTCATTTTCTTCGATCTCGTAAGGGAACTCGATGACGTTCGCATCGTCCTTGGTCCACATTTGGTCCACATCAGCTCGAGCTTTTGCTCGCGAGATGTCTAGATCAGCCGACAACTGGTGGCCCAGCGAAGGCATCAAGTGACCGTATCGGTCGAGGGTGGTCGTGGTCGATGAGTGACCGAGGCGTGCTTGGATCTCCTTGGGGTGCGCTCCCTGTTCGATGAGCAGCGAAGCGCAGGTGTGCCGAAGGTCGTGGAAGCCCAGCCCCGGATCGAGTCCAGCCTTGTTGAGCGCCGGCTTCCACGTGCGGGATCGGAAGTTGGACCGCCGGACGGGGACGCCTGCCGCGGTGGTGAAGACGAACTCGCTGTCCGGGAACGCGCGACGTTGTTCCCTCAGCAAGTCCGCCAGGAACATCGGGATCGAGATCGACCGCCGGCTCCCGCTGGTCTTCGTCTCTTCCACGTAGCGAACCCCGGCGCCTGTCTCCTCGAGAGTACCGACGACGCGTACCTCACGCTTGACGAGATCCAGGTAACGCCACTTCAAACCCGCGAGCTCACCCCACCGGCACCCGAGGTAAACCGCGGCGTAGACGAGCGTCCGGTAATGCGGGTCAACAGAATCGGCAAGACGCTCAACCTCGGTTGCCGAGAGAAAGCGCTGTTCGGTCTTTGGGATTCGGGGAAGCGTGATGCGACGGCAGGGTGACTCGGATATGAGCCGCGCGTCGACGGCTTCTTCGAGTGCGCTACGGAGGATGCGATAGCAGTGATAGATCGTTCCGGGATGGAGCCCCTTATCAGCGAGCCCTCGGACCCATCCCTGTACGTGGAGCTTCGTGATCTTGGCAAGAGGAATGTTCTCGAACTCCGGCTGAACATGATTGCGTAGATAGCTCTCGTCCCTGGCCCATGAAGAGGCTCGCAGGTTGATCTTGCGCTGAAGCCATTCCTCGGCCCAGGCACCGAACAGCGCCTTGCCGAGTTGGGGATCGACGTAGCTGCCGCGGTCCATCTCGACCTCTACGCGGTTGGCGAACTGAGTCGCCTCGCCCTTGCGCTTGAAGGACTTGGTTCGTTGTTTCCCGTCCGGGTCGCGCCACCTCACTTGCCACCCGTTGTGCCAGGCTCTAGTCGGCGCCATCAACTACTCCTCCCACGGCGGAACCCAGAACTCATCACCGGCTTGCTGAACGGGTTTCATCCTCTCGGCCCGACGATCCTCGGCTCTGTGAGCCCGATTCAACTCCTTGTCCACCAGACGTCCTAAGTAATCGGCCACAGTTCGATGCTTGATCCGGGCTAAGGCACGGAACTCTCCCCAACGTTCCTCTCCTAGCCGAACTCGGGCCATGTGCTGGTCATCCGGCAGCGAACGTCGGCTCATTGCGCCTGGGTCTTCCGAATGAGCTTCTGTCGGCTAGATGCCCTAGCTCGAGGCCTATTGGCGGCCACGAGGGTCCGCTGCGGTTCGGGTTCCAGGCTGCGGTGGTTTTCGATCCAAGACTCGATGTCATCGAGCTTGAAGCGGAGGTGACCCCCAAGCCGGTAATGAGGGATGGGATCGCCGTGGCCCCGTGCGGTGCGCCGGTAGATGAAGGATTTTGGAACCCCGATGAGTGCAGCCACTTGCTCGATGCTCAGGTAGGGCGAGGCGAACGAAAGCTGGAGTTGATGGGAAGTCTTCGGTTGCTCGGCTGATGCCATGCCCGCCGCCTTTGAGTCCGGTAGTGGTGAAGGATCACGCTAGCGAACGGCCGCGACGCATTGAGGTCTTTCGCACATTACTTTTTCCTTGAATTTTCCTTACGTCTGACCTTTGCGGCACTTCGAGCGATCGCCCGCCATCAAGGCTCGTTCAAGGTTGGCGTAAGACTTCTAAGAAAGCGCAGGTAGAACCTAGCGATTAGAGAGCGGCTCGAAATTCTTCGTTCATAAGGTGCGCATGCTCGAACCCGAGCCGTGATAGCGCCTTGATGGTCTGCCGGCCAGAAACAACCGGCAGGGCCTCGCTCAAGCGCTGAGTTCGAGGGTGGTGATGATCGGCGGTTCGATCTGCGTGGGCAGAGGCTGATCTTCGTATAGAAGCTCTAGAGCCTCCTGAAGGTTGGTCTGAGCCTCTTCGACGGTCTTGCCCTGACTAGCGACCTCGACCTCCAGGCAGCGGGCAACGAACCAGCCATCCTCACGAATGATGGCAGCTGTGAATTTCATGCCCCAAGTTTACTTGCCCGCATTTTCAGATGAAGGGTCCGATCCAGTCTCGAAAAAAGGTTGATAGCGACGAGCACAGACTTGTCACTTCTATGTTGTCAAGTCCCGCCTCGGAATAGAGATCGACCTCCGCCTGGCCATCAAACTAGAATCGTTTCCGTGGACATCAACACTGCTCCGAACTGGTATGTCCTCCTCGCCTTCGCTGCACTTGCGGCCGTGGTCATCGGCTGGTTTTGGCTTGCCATGAAAGCTGCTCAAGACATCGACAAACGCGGGGGGCCCGGTTGGGTGATCGGCATCTTGATGACGTTCCTGCCGATCATCGGCGGCCTCGCATGGCTTTTCATGAGGGCACATCTCGACTCCCAGGTCACCTAGGCGTTTGGCGTCTGCTTCTAGCATTCTGTAGATCTGGTTAGACAGGTGTCGCTTGAGACAGCGCATCGCCTCCTTCCTCGTCTTTCCTTCTGACATCTTTCGCGCCATGAATTGCTTGGTGTCGTCGTCGAGCCGACAACGCGTTACTGCGATGAAGTGCAGCGCGTAATTGAGCTTGCGATTCCCACCGCGATTGAGCCGGTGGCGGACGGTCCTTCCCGACGATGCCGGGATCGGCGCGGTCCCGGTCAGTCGAGCGAAGCCGCCCTTCGAGCGGATGTTGCGGACATCACCGATCTCGCCGAGCAGTCTCGCTGCAATGGTGCTGCCTATCCCACAGTGCTCGGTGAGAGAGGTCCCCGAGGCGGTGACGGCGACCCGGATTTGAACCCGCAGCTCCTTCATCTCTGCGTCGAGGCGTCGCAGCTCGCGCACGTTGCGTCTGACGAGTTCGGCTCGGACTGAGTGATCGCCTCGAAGCATCATCAGGATCGCCCGGCGGGATTTGTCGGCCGTGAGGGCGCCGATCTTCTTCTCGTAGCCAGGGCGGGCAACCATCAGGTGACTATGGATCCGATTAGCGAGCTGGGTCCGCAGACGCTTGAGATGATCGAGATGGTCCGACAACAACTTCAGGTCCTCGAAGGGACCGCCGCTCCGCGGGCGCGGGAGGGCATCGCCTCGAGCGACCACCCGTGCAATCGCAACGGCATCGATCGGGTCGGACTTCCCCCGGTTCTGTCGGCGCGCTTCGCGATGGCTGAGGTTGGCCGGCACCTCGAACACTTCGTGACCTCTGCCGCCGAGAAAACGAGCAGCAGAGCTCCCGAAGCTGCCGGAACACTCGATGCCAACTCGCGTGAAGCCTTCGAAGCCAGTGACCCATTCCGATAGCTGTCTATGGCCGTCCGGATCGTTGGCGAAGTCGTGAGTCTTTAGAACCCTGCCGACGTCATCGACGGCAGCCGCCGCCAGAGTCGCCTTGTGTGAATCGATGCCGATGGAAACCAAGAACCGACCTCCTCTCGTGTCGCCGACCTACGATGGAACGAGCGGGAGGACATGCAAGCGTCGAGTCGTCTGTGCCGCACTTCTATGAAGTCACTTCCGCTGTTCCGGGCCCGGTCGGAGAGACGAGACAAATCTGAGGTCACAAGACTTCGGACAGCACCCTAGGAGTCATCTCCGACCGACCCGGACATCGTTGAAGCCCGAATCCTCGCCGAATCGGATTTCGGAATGGCGACCCTGTTGGTCTTTAAACAGCTCTCGTCATCGACGAGCACAGACTTGACCTTCTATGTCTGTCAAGTCCTCCCTATGACGCTCTTCGCGTCGAACATCATCGTTCTGTAGATCCGGTTGGAGAGGTGCCGCTTCAGTGATCGCATGGCTTCCTTGCGGGTCTTGCCCTC
>JBHELU010000172.1:0-5411 GCA_046262955.1 Actinomycetota bacterium
CGCCGACGACTACGTCACCAAACCCTTCAACACGCGCGAGGTCATCGCCAGGATGAAAGCGGTGCTGCGCCGTGCCGCAACTGACGGAACGTCGCACGAAGGGGTTATGGAAGGGGGTGGCATCCGACTGGACCCCCAACGTCGCGAGGTTTCGGTCGAAGGTCAGCCCGTGAAGCTCACCCTGAAAGAGTTCGATGTCTTGGAGCTACTGATGGGGAACCCCGGCAGGGTGTTGCAGCGCGAAACCCTGATCGGGCGAGTATGGGGATCCGATTACTTCGGAGATACGCGGACGCTCGACGTTCACATCAAGAGGCTTCGCGCCAAGCTGGAACCAAACCCTCACTCGCCAACACATCTGCAAACCGTCCGAGGCGTCGGTTACAAGTTCGTTCCCTGAACTCCGGATACCGGCGGTCGGGGTCTGCCACAATCCAGGCATGTCGCTCGGCGACCTGGTCCTGCGCATCCTTGCCGCTGGCGCGCTCGGAGGTGTTGTCGGCGCCGAGCGCGAGTACTCGGGTCAGCAGGCTGGGTTCAGAACGCACATCCTGGTTTCGCTGGGCGCGGCGCTGTTCACGATCGCCGGCGCTTACCCACCTTCTGCACTGGTATCGGGCCATACGGTCGGCTTTGACCCAACGCGTATCGCGGCTCAAGTCGTGACCGGGATCGGCTTCCTCGGCGCCGGCGCCATAGTCCGTCACGGAGTCACAGTGCGGGGCCTCACGACGGCAGCTTCGCTGTGGGTAACGGCTGCGATCGGGCTCGCGGTTGGGCTCGGCTACTGGGGTGCAGGCGCGATCACGGCAGCAGTGACTGTTGCATCCCTGGTGCTGCTAAAAGGCGTCGAGCGCATCGCTCTTGAACGTTCGAGAAGTGCACGGACGGAGCTTCTGATCGCTACCAATGCAGATCTCCGACTCGCAGACCTGTCTCAGGGATTGGAGTGGAGCGGCGGGCGTCTGTACTCGTTGCGCTTCCTGGGGAGGAACGACGCCGGCCACAATGAGTTGCTCGCCACCATGCTTGTGACGCGCGGGAGAGAACGGCGCGAGATCGCCGAACAGATCCGCAACGTCGAAGGAGTGGAGAGCGTCGATCTAACGACCTGATCAGGGAGGTGCGAACACCGCGACTTGCTCGCGGTGACGGCGCAACAGGAACAGCACCCCAAAAGATGCGGCGGCGATGATTCCGACGACCGCAACGACCTCGGATGGAACAAAGGTGAACAAGCCGTATGCGAGGGCCGCGATCAGGGCTGATCCTGGGATGGTAAGCAACCACGCGTAGATCACCCGGCCGGTGAGACCCCACCTCACTGCCGAGAAGCGCCGGGTCGTTCCCACGCCGACGACCGCTCCCGTGATGGTGTGCGTCGTCGATACCGGGATCCCGAAATGCGCCGTGGTGAACAGAGTTACTGCCGCTGCCGATTCTGCCGCAAAGCCGTCCATCGGCTGAAGCTTCGTGATCTTGGATCCAAGCGTGTGGACGATGCGCCAGCCACCCGACAGGGTGCCCAGTGCTATGGCCGCCTCCGCGGCCAGCACGGTAGCGATATTGATCGTCAATCCACTCGGGTTGGCGGCCGAGGCCGCGTGGCCCGAATCGATCACCAAAATCGCTGCGATTATCCCCATCGTCTTCTGAGCGTCGTTCGCGCCGTGACCGAGCGAATACGCCGCTGCAGACAACAGTTGCAATCGGCGGAACAACTTATGAACGCTCGACATCGCGGTTCGACCCCCGCCGGTCAAGACCTTGCCGAAGAACAGAACGATGTTCATGAAGATCACGGAGAGGACGAAGCCGACTATCGGCGAGATAACGATGAACAAGGCGATCTTCGTGACTCCCGAACTAACAAGCATTCCCGCGCCCTTGTAGGCGAGAGCGGAGCCGATCAACCCTCCCGCGAGGGCGTGAGACGACGAGGTCGGCAGACCGAAGTACCAGGTGATGAGGTCGAAGGCGATGGCCCCGATAAGCGCGGCCAGGATCACGTTGAATCCGTCCTGACGGGTTGTTATCTGAGAAAGATCGATGATGCCGGCCCCCACCGTTTTTGCGACAGCCGTCTTGAAGACCAGGAATGCGACGAAGTTCCAGAATGCAGCCCACAGCACTGCGATCCGAGGGGAAAGAACCCGGGTCGACACAACCGTCGCGATCGAGTTCGCCGCATCGTGGAAACCGTTGACGTAGTCGAAGGACAGCGCCACCAGGATGATGACGCCTCCTGCGAAGGAGAATGGCATCAGCCCTGCTTCAGGAAGATGCTCTCGATGGTGTTTGCAACATCCTCGAGTCGATCGATACCTTGCTCGATCTCCTCGATGACTTCCTTGAACTTCAGGACGTCCATCGCTTTGTAATCACCGGAGAAAAGCTCTGCGATCGTTCTGCGATAGGAACGGTCGCCTTCGTTCTCGAGGCGGTTGATCTCGACCCAATACTCATCGAGGTTCTTCATTTTGCGTAGACCCGGCATAGCTTCAGACGTCGTCTTAGCCGCTTGAGCGAGCGTCTCCGCTTGCGAGACGATTTGCGGTAGCGGCGTTTCGATCCCGTACAGCTGGAGGTCTTCGGCAGCAGCCTCGATGTGATCCAGCACATCGTCCAGGCTCGACGCCAGCTGGTGGATGTCCTCGCGATCGAAGGGGGTGATGAATGTGGTGTTCAGCCGCCGGATGATTTCGTGGGTGATCTCGTCGCCCTCGTGTTCCGTATCGAGCACTCGGCCGGTCTTGCGATCGACGTCGGTAAAGTCGTGGAGTAGCTCGACCAGCTCGTCGGCCCCCTGGCTGACCTTGGCAGCCATCTGCTCGAACAGATCGAAGAATGTCGTTTCTGCAGATACCACTCTCAAGCGCAAACGTGTTCCTCCTAACAGGATGCCGCGCGGAGACTAACGCTGCTTTTTGACGCTGTCGTGGACCCAACGCGAACCGTTTGTGAACGCATTGTGAACATCGAGTTAGGGAGTGCCGTCCGGTTCCGGTTCGCGCCGGCGGACGCGTACGAGCTCGACCGGGCCGACTCCCTTGAGCTTGCGCGTCCCTATGCGCGACAGCGCGTAGGCGCCGTACTTTGCTGCGTCGATCACGCTGCGTGAAACGACCAGCGAGCCGGGTTTAGCGAAAGCGGTGATGCGGGCCGCGACATTCACAGGACGGCCGAAGTAGTCACCGTCCCTCGGAACGACTTCGCCATGGTCGACGCCGGCTCTTGCAAGCGGCAGTTTCTCGGACTTCTCTACTTGCTCGACTATCTCGAGTGCCGCCTCGACCGCTGCTGGAGTTTCGTTCGAGACGAACATCGCCGCGTCGCCGACCAGCTTCACGAGACGAACACCGGCCTCCGCACACGCCGTGATCGCGATGTCGTCGAATATGGACAGCACCTCGCCCAGGTCGCCGCCGCGCAACTCTTCCGAAAGTTGCGAGAACCCAACCAGGTCGACGAACCCCGCGGCCATGACCTCGGTCGCTCCACCGGAAGAAGAGAACACGGCTTCGATCGCTACCGACAGGTGCTTTCGATGCAAGTAGTCGAGCAAGGACGCAGACAGGTCCAGCATGTGAAAGATGCCGGGCGCCAGCCCAACTGCCTGTTCCTCGATGGCCACTCCCTCGCCGGCCTCGGGACGGAGGAAGACGTTGGTGAAACCACGCGTCTCTGCATCGGCGATGCGTGAGATCGACTGCCCGTAGACGCGCGAGATCGACAAGATGTCTTCGATCGGCCAGCCGGCGTCGAGGATCTCCCTCGTTACCCGAAGTGCTCTGACGTCGTCGGCGCCGAATGCCTTGACGTCATCGTCCACCTCTGGAAAACCGAGGGCGCGCCAGATGCGCCGTGCAACCTCTAGGTCGACGCCGGCTTGCTCGGCGGTCTCGTGTGAGGTCAGCGAGGCGTCCGCGCCCGAGAGCTGGAGCAGATCTCGGGCGCGGTCGCTCATATCTACATCGCTTATCGGCTAAGGAGCTTTGGGCGGATCGAAAAGCGTCATCACTCGCTGAGAGAACATCAGGTCGCCCGATACCTTGAGCTTTCCGGTCATGAACAACTGCACGCCCTGCGCGTTGCCGGTGACCAGTTTCACGAAAGAGATCAGGTCCGTGGTGATGGTGGTCTTGGGGTTGTCCGAGGCCCCCGAGCGCGTCTGGCAGGTCTGGTCCTTCACCGCGACGACGTGGGGGAACTCTTCGCCGCCGTCCTTGACCGTGAATTGCACCTCGGCCTCGACACCTTGGGCCTTGTCCGGGTTGAAGCGTTCTTGGAACCCATCGAAGATGCGGTCGAGGGTCGGCCTGGTGCCGACCGCGTGGATCACCTCTTCGATCTGCTCGTCCGTCGCGTTCTTGACGAGCCCGGCGAACTCCTCGGGAGATACCGCGGTGGGATCGATCTGATCTGCCATGTGCTGCTCCTTTCTGTCTCTACCTCTATCTGGTTACTTGCCCGATATCTGCTGCCACGAAGTCGGCGACCATAGCCGCAAGCTCCGGCCCCTTGTCCTCCTGTATGAAATGCGCGGCCCCTTCGAGAATGCGATGTGGTTGTCCCGCGGCCCCCGGAACGGCAGCTTGCAGGAAGCGGTCGCCTCCCCGAGTGATGGGGTCGTCGGCGCCGAAGATCGTCAGGAAGGGCTTGTCCCAGTGACTGAGTCGCTCCCACGCAGCGCGGTTGGCAGGGGTTGCCGGATCGTCCGGTGTCGCGGGCACCAACATCGGGAACTGCCGCGCTCCCTCTTTGTAGCTCTCATCGGGGAACGGTGCGTCGTACGCCGCGACAACAGCATCGTCGAGCTCGCTCGAGCAAGCACGGCGGACGATGGAGCCGACTTCGAACACCTCGGTCGTCTGCGAGTGATCGCGCCAGCGAAAGAACGCATCTCCAAGAGGCATGTCGCCGGTTGGGAGAAACGTATTGGACGCCACGATCCGCGCGAATCGTTCCGGGTGCTCGGCCGCGATACGCAATCCGATCAGCCCACCCCAGTCCTGGCCAAACAGTGTGACGTCCGTCAGGCCCAGGGCTTCGATCAGTGCCCATATCCAGTCCACGTGACGCTGGTAGGTGTAATCGGCGCGTGCAGCGGGCTTGTCCGAGCGACCGAACCCGATCAGGTCCGGCGCGACGGCGCGCATCCCTCGGTCGACGAGAACCGGAATCATCTTGCGATAGAGATAGCTCCACGACGGTTCCCCATGCAGGAGCAACACGGTCGGCCCGGTGCCTTCGTCGAGATAGTGCATGCGCACGGCGGGAGCCGAACCAGAAGCAACTTCCGCGTAATGCAGCGTGAACTCGTATCCGGGCAGGCTCGCGAAGCGCTCATCCGGTGTTCTCAAAACGTCCAAAGGGTCCCCGCCTTAAGAGGTGATGCGACGCCCTGAACC
>JBHELU010000173.1:0-4171 GCA_046262955.1 Actinomycetota bacterium
GGGCAGAACGTGAGCGATCGGTTCTGCTGGCGTTGGAGAACGGCCCTCGTTCGATCGACCAGCTCGTCTCAGATATCTACGTCGATACGCCGTCGGCTTTGCATGGGATCGCTCGTTACTCGGTCCTCGCGCATCTCGAGATGCTGAACGAAGATGGACGGGTCTCCACAAACGGTGACTTCTGGTCCCTCACGGACGTTTAATAGATGAGAGGACGGCGAGGGGTGTGGTCGTCGTCGACTAGCGAGCAGATTTACGCCGGGTGAGCAGATGATCTCCAGGGATCGCGAGCAAGTCGTCAAGGGAAGCTGGCGGTGGGCGGCCCAAGTGGCCGAGGTGATCGCATGGGTCACCGCCGCCCTGGCCCTCCTCGTCGTGAGCGCCGCGGGGCTCCCCGGATCTCGCTACCGACTGGGGATCGCTCTCTTCGTGCTCCTGGCCGGATGGGTTGCCGGGTTCTTTCGGCTGATACTGCCGCGCACCCCTCACACGCCACCGATCGTCGGTGCAAGCGTCCTCGTTGGGCTCGCATTGACGACCGGACTTTACGCGGTGCTGCACGGCTTCGTTCCGACATCTCAACTGTTGTTCGTTCCCATGATCGTGATCGTGTCTTTGGTGGGGAACTATCCGGCGACGCTGCTCGCAGCGGCCACTGCGGTAACGGGGTATCTGACGGTCGCCGAGCTTGCCGAACCTTCCCCCTCGCTTCCCGTCGTTTCGTTGAATTGCGTGGTCTTCGCCTTGTCGGCCGCAGTTGCCGGGCTCCTCGCTCGGGAGCTACGGCAGCACTACCGCGGCGAGCAAGCAGAACATCAGGTCGCGACCGCCGTCCGCCATCGACTGCAAGCAGTGCTAGACGCGGTCGACGAAGCGATCATCTTTAGAACGAAAGAGGGACTGCTTCGTTTCGTTAACGAACGTGCGATCGAGATGTTCGGCTTGGACCGGGGTGAGTTCCTCGGAGGGCCCGTCGTTCAGTTGCTGCGAACGGTCGCCCGCCAGACTGAAGATCCCGAGGGCTTCATGGAGATGTATCAGGACCTCCGCGACGATCCAGAGCGCGAGCTGCGGATCGAGATAGAGCAGATCATCCCGGCCCGGCGTGAGCTCCGCGTGTATTCCGGACCGACGTTCGATGAAGGCGGAGGGCTGGTCGGACGCATCGACGTCTTCACCGACATCACCCAAACCGTGCGGCACGCCGCCGAGATCGAGCGACTTTACGAAGAAGCTCGTAAGACCGCCGAGAGCTTCCAGCGAGCGCTACTGCCCGAGGCAGTCCCGAGCCTGCCCCGAGTAAGCCTGGTTGCGCATTACGTTGCGGCCTCGGCTCCCCGCGCTGTGTGCGGCGACTTCTACGACTTCGTTCCACTGTCGGACGGACGAGTCGCTCTTGTGATCGGCGACGTCGTTGGTCTTGGGCCCGCAGCCGCAAACGACGCGGCGCTCAGCCGCTATTCGCTCAGGTCCTTCGCCGCCGAAGAAAGCGATCCTGCGGCATTGCTCGAGCGGATGAATTCTCACGTGTTCATGCAGAGTCGTTCTGAACGATTTGTTCGGATGCTCGTCGCGGTTCTCGATCCGGAGCGCGCGTCCCTTACTTACGCGAACGCAGGGCACGTTCCGCCGATCCTTTATCGAGGCAGCAGCACCGACGTCGAGTGGTTGTCGCAGGGTGGGCTTGCTCTCGGCGTCGAGCTCGACACCGACTACAAGGCCGGGAACATCGAGCTCGATCCCGGCGACATGCTGGTTTGCTACACGGATGGCGTCACGGAAGCTCCCCGCCGAGGGATCCCCTTCGGTCAGGCCAAGCTCGGCGACATCGTGCGCGATTACGGCGTCGGTACACCGGGAGAGCTGGTGCAAGCCTTGCGACGGAGCGTCGATTCGTGGACTGAAGGAACTCTTAGGGACGACCTCGCGCTGCTCGTTTGCCAGGTTGTTCCCGACGCCATGGTGGGCGAGCCGGTTCGTGAGCTCGTTCTCCCCAACGAGGCGTCGCGCATCGCGGAGATCCGGGACTTCGTCGCCGTCTTCCTTAGCGATCTAAGGGTGCCGGTTGACGTGTCTTTCGAGATCTTGCTCGCGGTGAGCGAGGCCGCCGCCAACGCGGCTCGATACGGAAGAAATCCTTCGGGGCGCAGCGAGGTGCGAGTTAGGTGCGTGCTCGAAGGCACCTCTCTGACGGTCACGGTTGCCGACGACGGCCCGGGCTTCGACGTCTCGTCGGAGGCGTCGGCCGAGCTTCCCGAGAGGTTCGCGTCGGGGGGCCGGGGGATGTTCTTGATGCGTGAGCTGACCGACGACATGGTCGTCCACTCCGCGCAGTCGGGCACGACCGTAAGCCTGACCAGGGCGGTAGTCGCCCTCCCGGGAACGGGAGGGCAGGGGGTGGGTGAGCGCCGGGACGGGTAAACTTGACCTCTCGGTCAAGAAACCTTTCAGTCAGAAAATCGGAAGGAGCAAGCCATGGCTCGGGAAGCGGTGATCGTCGAGGCCGTTCGGTCCCCCCTCGGGAAGCGGAACGGGGCGCTCAAGGACTGGCATCCGGTCGACCTGCTAGCAGAAGTGCTGAACGAAACCGTGGCTCGATCGTCCATCGATCCATCGGTGGTGGACGACGTCGTCTGCGGATGCGTCTCGCAGATCGGCGAGCAGTCCCTGAACGTCGGCCGCAACGCGTGGCTGGCCACCGGTCTGCCCGAGGAAGTACCGGCAACGACCGTTGACCGTCAGTGCGGCTCCTCGCAGCAAGCTGCGCACTTCGCAGCACAGGGCGTTCTGTCCGGCGCGTACGAGGTGGCGATCGCGTGCGGAGTGGAATCGATGACACGCGTACCGATGGGCACGAGCGCGCAGTCGCAGGGCTTTCCGTTCAGCGAGCGCCTGATGTCGCGTTACGAAGGGGGCCTAGTTCCTCAAGGGATCTCTGCCGAGATCATCTCAGAGCGCTGGCAACTAACGCGCGAAGACGTCGACGGTTTAGGTGCTCGTTCGCACGAGCGCGCCGGGGAAGCGACCAGGTCGGGCGCGTTCAAGAAAGAGATCTTGCCGATCAAGATCGAGACGGAAGATGGACCACAGATATTCGAAACAGACGAAGGCATCAGAACCCCCAACCTCGAGAAGATGGCTCAGCTCCAGCCGGCTTTCAAGCCCGACGGCATCGTCACCGCAGGCAACTCGTCTCAGATCACCGACGGAGCTGCCGCGATTCTGATCACGACTCCAGAGAAAGCGAAAGAACTGGGACTCGTGCCGCGTGCTCGCTTCGTGCAGTTCGCACTCGCCGGAACGGATCCAATAACGATGCTGACGGGCCCGATCCCTTCGACGCGGAAGGTGCTGGACCGCGCGGGGCTGTCGCTCAAGGACATCGACGCGGTCGAGATCAACGAAGCGTTCGCTTCGGTCGTCCTGGCGTGGAAGAAAGAATTGGAGATCGACGATGCCTGGTTCGAGGATCACGTCAACGTCCACGGCGGCGCGATCGCTCTCGGCCATCCGCTCGGGGCATCGGGCGCGCGCCTCATGGCCACACTCGTGAACGTTCTCGAGCAGAACGGGGGACGCTACGGGCTCCAAACCATGTGCGAGGGCGGCGGGCTAGCAAACGCCACGATCATCGAACGTCTGAGCTAGTCAACCGGGCGCAGCGGGGGCTTTCCTTCGCTCGAGACCAGCACCATCGGTTCGCGGCAGTGCGTCGGCGCGCGTCCGGTTGTCGAGACCTCCACTTTGAGCTCGAGGCCACACATCGTGCAGACGTAGTGGAGCTCGCTGCTCGAGACGTTCTCGGCCTCGGGGTCGGGCGGCACCTCACCGGCGGCGCGGAAATAGCTCAGCCCCAGCCACGCGATCGCAAGGAATAGGACGACCGCAACGGCTGCTCGCAGATAGCCGAAGTAGTGGGCCAGCGCAATGAGCAGGGCAAGCGCCACGACCCCTACGATCGCCCGGCTCCGGGTCACCGGGGGCCGCCAAGGAGCTGGGGACGGGGTTTTCCACAAGGCTTTCCACACAAGTGGATAAACAACATGATTGTGATTTACCCCTGAGCTCGGGTTGCCGGCGCCCTACGCCCGGGGCGAAGTCAGTGCCACTGGGTCGCGACCACGAAGGACACAGAGATCAGGCCCAGGCCGGTCCACAACTGGTAGGGCCG
>JBHELU010000174.1:0-4717 GCA_046262955.1 Actinomycetota bacterium
CGTGGGGGCCGGTGTTGGCCCGCGTGACGTCCAGCTGATCATCGGGATCGCGAAGGCTTACTGCACCCGCGTGGGGTCCGGACCTTTCCCCTCTGAAGCGGACTTGGCCGATGCCGAGATCCTCGTCGAAGCGGGGGCCGAATATGGGACGACGACGGGGCGCAAGCGCCGGTGCGGTTGGTTCGATGCAGTCGCCGCGCGTTATGCAGCCCGCCTCAACACGCTGACCGAGGTAGTGGTGACGAAGCTCGACGTCCTGTCGGCTTTCCCTTCGATCAAGGTCTGCACTGCCTACGAATTCGAAGGGGAACGGTTCGGCGAGATGCCGCCGAACCAAACCATCTTCAACAAGTGCACGCCGGTCTTCGAAGAGCTTCCGGGATGGAACGAAGACATCTCTTCTGCTCGCTCGCTGGACGACCTACCGAAAGAAGCACGCTCGTACCTCGAGACACTCGAGGAACTGATCGGAGTGCGGATCTCGTGGGTGTCCGTAGGCCCCGGGCGCGACGAGATCGTCCAAGTCTCCGAAGGAGAAGCAGCGTGAAGGTTCTGCTGTTGGGGGCCGGGGGCCGCGAGAGCGCGCTCGCGAACGGGTTGGCGCGTTCTTCGTCGGTGTCTGCACTTGCCGCGATGCCCAGTAATCCCGGAATCGCTTCGGTGGCGGACACGATCGAAGGGGATCCCACAAAACCCGAGTTCGTGATTTCAGCCGCGCGCTCATTGAGCAGCGATCTGATCGTCGTGGGTCCTGAAGCTCCCTTGGTCGCAGGTGTCGCCGATGCAGCAAGAGAGGCCGGCATCGAAGTGTTCGGCCCCCAGCGCGAGGCCGCGCGAATCGAAGGCTCCAAGTCCTACGCGAAAGAGTTGATGACGAAAAGCGCGATCCCGACGGCGGCGTCGCAAACATGCACCTCTATCGATTCAGCGATAGCGGCCATGGATGGCTTCGGTCCTCCGTACGTGATCAAGGCCGACGGCCTCGCGGCCGGTAAGGGCGTTGTCGTTACGACCGATCGGAACGAAGCGCTCGACGCGCTCGAGGACCGGCTCGTTCGCGGCGGCTTTGGTGATGCAGGTCGGACGGTCGTGATCGAGGAATTCCTCGATGGTGAGGAACTTTCGTTGATCGCGTTCTCTGACGGCAAGACTGTCGTTGCATGCGAGCCCGCGCAGGATTACAAGCGCGCCTACGACGATGATCGGGGCCCCAATACCGGGGGCATGGGCTCGTACAGTCCGGTGCCTGCGTGCCCCGATGAGCTTTCACATCGGATCGTTTCGGAAGTGCTCGAACCGATGGTCCATGCGGTGTCCGAACAAGGAACTCCATTCGTCGGTGCGCTCTATGCAGGTCTGGCTCTGACGAGTAAAGGCCCTCGAGTGATCGAATTCAACGCTCGCTTCGGCGACCCCGAGACGCAGGCCCTGCTTCCCCGACTGAAGAGCGATCTTGGCGAGGTGTGCATGGCGGCCGCGACCGGTTCCCTGGCCGGGATGACTCTCGAGTGGGATCCCCGAAGCTGTGTCTCGGTTGTCTTGGCTTCAGCCGGCTACCCCGGTTCCTACGAAACGGGTAGAGAGATCACCGGCCTGGATTCGGTCGAGGCGATGCAAGACGTGTGGGCGTTCCACGCGGGGACCGCGCTCGTTGACGGCGCATTGGTTACGGCGGGAGGCCGTGTCCTCGCGGTCAGCGCGCTGGGGGCGGCATTCGACGATGCGCGAGAGCGCGCGTACCGTGCAGCCGACATGATCGAATTCGAGGGCAAACACATCCGGCGCGACATCGCGCAGCGCGCGGTACTGCGAACAGAAACTGGACCGTCGGCGTGAGCGGAGACGCGCTGGTCGGGCTCATCATGGGGTCGCGTTCCGACTGGGAGACGATGCAGCACGCCGCCGCGACGCTTGATGATCTGGGTATCACGTACGAAACAAAGGTCGTTTCTGCCCACCGGACGCCGGACCTGTTGTTCGAATATGCGTCTTCGGCGGCGTCGCGCGGGATCAAGGTGATCATCGCCGGAGCGGGCGGAGCGGCCCACCTTCCCGGGATGACCGCAGCTAAGACGACCCTTCCCGTGTTCGGCGTACCGGTCGAATCGAAATCTTTGAAGGGCGTGGACTCGCTGTTATCGATCGTTCAGATGCCGGCGGGCGTTCCGGTCGGAACTATGGCGATCGGCAGAGCGGGCGCGGTCAACGCAGCCTTGCTCGCTGCGCGAGTCGTCGCTCTCGAAAACGACGCGGTGCGGTCCGCGGTCGAGCGCCATATCGAGAAGCAAACGTCCGACGTTCTGAACAACCCCGACCCGGCATAGCGTTCAGTGCGCGTCGGCATCATTGGTGGCGGGCAGCTCGGCCGCATGCTCGGTCTTGCAGGCATCCCGCTCGGATGCACCTTTACTTACCTCGATCCATCTCCTGAGGCCGGTGCTAAGTCGGTTGGCGAGCTGATCGTGGCGCCATACGACGATGATGCAGCGCTCGATCGACTCGCGGCGATGAGCGATGTGGTGACCTATGAGTTCGAGAACGTGCCGGCGGATGCGGCGAAGAGGGTCGCCGATCGCGTTCCCGTGTTGCCTTTTCCGCGGTCGCTGGAGATGACGCAGAACCGGGCCCGCGAGAAAGAGGTGTTCGAGAGATGCGGGATCGGTACCCCCCGATACCGCGTCGTCGCACGTGCACAGGACCTATCGCTTGCGATCGACGACGTCGGCATTCCGTGCGTCGTCAAGACCTTGACCGAGGGTTATGACGGCAAGGGGCAGATCGTGGTGCGCTCCGAGGCCGACAGGAAAGAGGTGGTGCGGATATCTGGCGGAAACGGCGTCATTGTCGAGTCGTTCGTGCCGTTCGACCGCGAGTTGTCGGCGATCGACGTTCGCTCGCGCGATGGCGAGGTCGTTTGCTATCCACTCGTCGAGAACCTCCATCACGAAGGGATCCTGCGACTGTCGCGTGCACCGGTGCCACGCGCCCAGGCTCTCCAGGAGGCGGCCGAATCGATGATGAAGAAGCTGCTCGCCGATCTCGAACACGTCGGCGTGTTAACGCTCGAGATGTTCGAACGTGACGGCGATCTGCTGGCCAACGAGATGGCGCCGCGCGTTCACAACTCCGGCCACTGGACCATCGAGGGAGCCGAGACCAGTCAGTTCGAAAACCATGTCCGTGCCATCACGGGACTGCCCCTCGGATCTACCCGCCCACGAGGCCACTCCGCGATGGTCAACCTCGTAGGCGCCTTGCCGGCCGCCGACGCAGTGTTGGCCCTTGAAGGCGCGCATCTGCATCTATATGACAAAGCGCCTAGACCAGGGAGGAAGGTTGGGCACGTGACGGTGCGAGCGGATGCACCTGAAGACGTGGACCTAGCCGTGCGTCGGTTGCACGGCCTCGCAGGCACCTACCTCGGCCCCAACTGAAGGGTGGAGCTCGGGGCTAGGGCATCTGGTACGCCGTGATCGAGATGACCCACTCCATATCGCGCGGCGCATCCAGATCTCCGTAGGTCTGCTCCGCCCAGCGGCGAGTCTCGTCCGCTCCCCGCGCGCGGGCGTTCTCGTCGAGTGTCCACGTGAACGAGTACATCCCGTCGCGGATGCGATCGAGCAGCTCTGAATAAGTGCTGGTGCTCGGTGTCGAGATGCTCGGCAGCTTGTGCGCGGTGGCCCCCAGGGCTGCCATGTGAGCCTCGACCTCTTGCGGCGACGCGGCCCCCGGTCGAGGTCTCTCGAGATCGGTGATCTTGACGAAATGCATCTGGATCGCCTCCCACACAACGCCGCCCCAGCCGCCGTAATCGACGAAGAACGTGCCTTGAGGCCGCAGCACGCGCGCCACCTCTTCGCATACCTCGCGCCACGCCGGGATCAAGTGCAGCACGTGGACGCCAAGTGCGATGGGGAAGGTGTTGTCGGCGAACGGGAGCCGCGTCGCGTCTGCGAGCGCGACGTGGAGGAGATCGTGGTCGAAGGATTTCCTGAGCATGCGGCCGATCATCTCGACGGATATGTCGAGCCCGAAGATCTCGACACCCCGTTGCATCAAGGGCACGGCGATGCGACCGGTGCCGACACCGACCTCCAACACCGGGCCGGATCCGATCTCCCGGATCAGTAGCTCGACCAGCTCTCTCATCTGCCGGTCGGGCAGGGACCGAGTGGCGTCGTAATACTTCGCGGCGCGATCGAACGAGAAGGTGGTCATGGCCTTCTTGTATAGCTCTGCTCGCTCATCGGGCGCCAAGCCCCTCGGTAGGATGGGGGCGTGATCCCCCGGTATTCGAGGCCTGAGATGGCCGAGATCTTCTCGGAGCGCGCGAAATTCTCTCGCTGGCTCGAGATCGAGATCCTCGCGGTCGAAGCCCGCGTTCGCCTTGAGGAGGTCTCCGTCGAGGACCTCTCGGAGATCAAAGAGAAGGCGGCTTTCGATGTCGCTCGGATCGCTGAGATCGAAGAGATCCGGCAACACGACGTCGTGGCATTCGTCGAAAACGTCCGCGAGAACGTCGGGGACGTGGGGCGGCACATCCATTTCGGGATGACGTCTTCAGACGTGCTCGATACGGCCACCGCGGTCGCCTTGCGAGATGCGGGTGACCTGCTGGTCGAGGAGATCGGCCGCCTGACGCAGGTTGTGAGAGCCCGCGCTCTCGAGCACAAAGACACGGTTATGGCCGGGCGCACCCATGGGATCCATGCAGAGC
>JBHELU010000175.1:0-13230 GCA_046262955.1 Actinomycetota bacterium
TGCGACGCGCCGGCGCGTAGCCCTTCCAGGGACGCAGCAGGATCTCGGCCACTTCGGGGCGGTCGAAGCTCGCGAGCGTGCGGACCGCGGCGGCCTCGACTTCGGGGGGCTGCATCGGGTCGAGCAACGGGGGGAGGTACAACTGCGCGAAGTCGGATTTCGAGAAGCCTGCGTTCCGATCGCCGGTCCACTGCATCGGTGTTCGAACACCGTCGCGATCTCCCAGATAGATGTTGTCGCCCATCCCGATCTCGTCGCCGTAATACAAGACAGGTGTTCCGGGAAGCGCGAGCAACATCGCGTGGAACAACTCCATCTGGTCCAGTGAGTTTTCGAGCAGAGGTGCGAGCCGTCTGCGGATCCCGAGGTTGAGCTTCATGCGGGGGTCCTTTGCGTACTCGTTGTACATGTAGTCGCGCTCCTCGTCCGTGACCATCTCGAGCGTCAGCTCGTCGTGGTTCCGCAGGAACAGACCCCACTGACATCCTTCCGGGATCTCCGGTGTTTGCTCGATGATCTCGACTACCGGATACCTGACCTGTCGGCGGGCGGCCATGAACATGCGCGGCATCAAAGGGAAGTTGAAAGCCATGTGACATTCGTCGCCTTCGCCGAAGTACGCGACGACATCGGTCGGCCACTGATTGGCTTCGGCGAGCAGCACGATGTTTTCGTAGCCCTTGTCGACCTCGGAGCGAACGCGCTTCAGGAACTCGTTCGACTCGGGCAGGTTCTCGCAGTTGGTTCCGTCGCGCTCGAAGAGATACGGAACCGCGTCGAGCCGGAAGCCGTCGAGCCCCAGGTCCAACCAGAACCGAAGCACGGCCAGCATCTGCTCCTGGACTTCGGGGTTGTCGTAGTTGAGATCCGGTTGATGTGAGAAGAATCGATGCCAGTAGTACGCACCTGCTTCTTCATCCCACGTCCAGTTGGACTTCTCGGTGTCAAGAAAGATGATCCGAGCGTCCTCGTAACGCTCGTTCGTGTCCGACCACACGTACCAATCGCGCTTGTCGGAGCCGAGCTTGCGGGATTCCTCGAACCACGGGTGGTCGTCGGACGTGTGGTTCATGACCATGTCCGAGATGACGCGGATCCCTCTGGCGTGGGCCGCGTCGAGGAACTCCATGAAGTCGTTGAGGTTCCCGTATTCGGGAAGGATCGAGAAGAAATCCGATATGTCGTAGCCACCGTCTCGGAGAGGCGATTGGAAGAAAGGGAGCAGCCAGATGCAATCGACGCCGAGCCACTCGACATAGTCGAGCTTCTCGGTCAGCCCGCGGAAGTCCCCGAAGCCGTCCGCATTGGAATCGTGGAAGCTTCGGACGTAGAGCTCGTAGAAAACCGCGCTCTTGTACCAGTGGGGATCGTCGGTTAGCCGGCTGGTCGTCCGGTCGGTCAGCGGATCCGGCGGCGGCACTACGCTCCGCTTCCCACGCGGAAGATGTGGGCCGGCTCTTCGTAGGGATCCAGCCGCACGTAATTGAAGGGGCCGTTCCACACGAAGCGCGTGTCGGTGATCAGATCGTGCACCTCGTAAGGCTCGGAGGGGTCGATCCCCAGTGCATCGAGGTCGACAACCACCGTTCCTTCCTCCCAATGGAATGGGTTGAGGTTGATCACGGTCAGGATCGTCCCATCCTCGTCGGACTTGGAGAAGGCCATGACGTTCTCTTTGTCGACTTCGTGGAACCGCAGGTTCCTCAATCCGGCGAGCGCGCCGTGCTTGTGGCGGATCTCGTTGATCTTGCTGATGTAGGGGATCAGCGTATTGACTTGGCTGAAGTCGCGCGGCTTCAGCTCGTACTTCTCGGAGTCCAGGTATTCCTCGCTGCCGTCTCTAACGGGAACGTTCTCGAAGAGCTCGAACCCCGAATAGATGCCGTAGCTCGGCGACAGCATCGCGGCGAGTACCAATCTGATCTTGAACGCGGGTTCGCCTCCGGTCTGGAGGTACTCGTGCAGGATGTCGGGGGTGTTGGCAAAGAAATTCGGTCGGAAGAAGTCGACAACCGGCGGCGTCGCGAGCTCGTTCATGTACTCCTCGAGCTCCCACTTGTAGTTCCGCCATGTGAAGTATGTGTAGCTCTGCGTGAAGCCGAGCTTCGCCAGCGCGTACATGACCTTGGGTCGCGTGAAGGCTTCCGCGAGGAAGATCAAGCCTGGGTCTTTCGCTCTGAGGTCGGCGATCACCCATTCCCAGAAACCAAGTGACTTCGTATGTGGGTTGTCGACGCGGAAGATCCTTGCTCCGTGATCGATCCAGTACTGCAGAACACTGCGAAGCTCGTTCCACAAACCTTCACGGTCTTCGGTGTCGAAGTTGATCGGATAGATGTCCTGATACTTCTTCGGAGGGTTCTCCGCGTAGCGGATCGAACCGTCGGGCAGGTGGTTGAACCATTCGGGATGCTCGGTGACCCACGGATGGTCGGGCGCGCATTGGATCGCGAAGTCGAGGGCAACTTCCAGGCCCAGGTTCTCAGCGGCCGCCACGAACGCGTCGAAGTCCTTGATCGTGCCGAGATTCGGATCGATCGCTTTGTGTCCGCCGTGCTCGTTGCCGATCGCCCACGGGCTCCCGACGTCTTTGGCAGCTGCCTTGAGCGTGTTGTTCTTGCCCTTGCGGTTGGTCTTGCCGATCGGGTGGAACGGAGGCAGATAGACGACGTCGAATCCCATGTCGGCGACGCGCGCCAGCTCGGCCGCTGCAGTCTTGAAGGTCCCTGACTTGGTCTTCGTCCCGGTCGAGCGAGGAAACATCTCGTACCAAGCACCGAAACGCGCGCGCTCGCGGTCCACGGTCAATTCCAGGATCGGGCTGGTGGATCCGGACGTTCTGTCTTCGGCCGAAGCCATCAACTCGTACAGGTCTTCGTCGAGAGCCGCGGTCACGCGCTGGTCTTCGTCGCTTTTCGACGGACGCTTCGCCCGCAACAGCGAGACTGCCTTTTGCAATTGAGGCCGGGCCTTTTCCGGGACGCCGTCCAGGCGCTCTTGGATCAGGAGCGCTCCTTGTTGGAGCTCGAGCTCGATATCGACCCCGGCTGCCGCCTTTATCTCGAGGTCACGGCGCCACGTCCCGAAGCGGTCGGTCCACGCCTGCAGGTAGTACTTCCACGTCCCAGGCTTGGTCGGGACGAAGCCGCCCATCCAGTGATCGTTGCCGGCCGAGGTCAGAGGTTCTTCGGCCCAGCGGCCCGTCGGCCCCCGGAAGCGCACCGCCGCCGCCAGCATGTCGGTCGAATCCCTATAGATCTCGGCCTCGACCTCGACGCGGTCACCCGTTATCGCTTTAGCCCTGAAGCGCCCGCAGTCGACTTGAGGGGTGACCTCCTCTATCGCTACGTGCCAGTCGTCGGACATCTGCTCGACCTCCCGCCCGCTCGGGCTTTAGGGAAACGAGGCTACCCGCCTGCCTCGTTTCGCTCACCTCCACTTGGAACATGAGGCCCACGGCGCGCTGCGCTACCCAGCGCCACAGCTCCGCTGAGTGCGGAATTGGGATTCCTAGCCGGTCCTCAGCCCTGTAAAGCCCACTGCCCGCTAAGTCCGACCTCTATGCTCGAAGACATGAAAGCGCTGCGGAGCTTCGCCGTCCGGGCGTCCCTGCCGGAGCCGCTGGGCGTGCTGATGAAGATCGCTCAGAACCTGCGGTGGAGCTGGGACTCTCCGTCGGTCGACCTCTTCAGGTGGGTCGACGCCGACGCATGGGAGCGGGCCGAGCACGATCCCGTGAAGATGCTCGGCCTGGTCTCGCGCGAGCGCTTCCAGCAACTGGCTGAAGACGGCCCTTTCATGTCCTTTCTGGCGTCGATCGACGAGGACCTCAGCGCGTACCTCGACGAGCCTCGCTGGTTCCAATCCCACCAGAAGGGCGGCAAGTCGTTCACGGTTGCTTACTTCTCGCCCGAGTTCGGGGTGTCTGAAGCGTTGCCGATCTACTCAGGGGGCCTCGGCGTCCTGTCGGGCGACCACCTCAAGGCGGCGAGCGACCTGGGACTGCCTCTGGTCGGGGTGGGACTGCTCTACCGCCAGGGGTACTTCCGGCAGCACCTGAACGCCGACGGGTGGCAGCAAGAGCGGTACCCGGCTCTGGATCCCCACGCGATGCCGCTCAGCTTGATGCTCGACGAGGCCGGGGAGCCGGTGCAGATCGAAGTCGAGCTCGCAGGTAATCGGTGTGTTGCTCAGGTTTGGTGCGCGCAGATCGGCCGCGTCCAGTTGCTGCTTATGGACACCGACGTCGAGGAGAACGCGGAAGAAGAACGTCTGGTGACCGATCGCTTGTACGCGGGCGGCAGCGAGCACCGGTTGCGGCAGGAGATCCTGTTAGGTATCGGGGGCGTCCGCGCGTTGCGCGCTGCAGGTGTGGATGTAGACGTGTTCCACACCAACGAGGGCCATGCCGGATTCATGGGCTTGGAACGTATCCGCGAGCTCGTCGAGCATGGGCTTGCGTTCGACGAAGCGAGCGAAGCGGTGCGCGCCGGAACCGTGTTCACGACTCACACACCGGTCCCGGCTGGGATCGACGTCTACGACGGAGATCTGATGAAGCGATACTTCGACGACTTCGCTCGCCAGTGCAACCTGTCGTTCGAAGAATTGATGACGGTGGGGAACACCGCTTTGGCGCCAGACGATCCCGAAGCCGAGAACTTCAACATGGCGATCATGGGCCTACGGCTTGCCGACGGGGCCAACGGGGTCAGCAAGCTGCACGGTCGCGTGTCGCGGTCGATCTTCTCGTCGCTGTGGACGAACGTTCCTGAAGATGAAGTCCCGATCGGGTCGATAACGAACGGCGTCCACACGTCGACGTGGCTGGGACCCGAGATCGCGGAGATCCTGGACCGTCGCCTCACACCTGGATGGGCGGAAACGGGCGAGGGTCGGTGGGAAAAGGTGCGTTCGGTTCCCGACTCCGAGCTGTGGCGCAGTCTGGAAAGGGCGCGCGAGCGCCTGGTGTTCTTCGTCCGGAATCGCGTCAAGCGGCAGTTGATCGCACGCGGAGCCACCGAGGGCGAGCTCGGGTGGACCGACGAAGTGTTCGACCCCGGCATCCTGACTGTCGGCTTCGCTCGCCGCTTCGCGATGTACAAGCGGGGCACGTTGTTGCTACGCGATGTCGAGCGGCTCAAGCGCTTGCTGCAATCCCAAGAGCGCCCCATTCAAGTCGTGATCGCTGGGAAGGCGCATCCACTGGACGACGGCGGTAAGGAGATGATCCGGCAACTGGTTCACTTCGCCGCCGATACCGACGTCCGCCTGCGTTTCGCGTTCATCGAGGATTACGACATGGAGGTCGCGCGCGTTCTATGCCAGGGATCCGACGTGTGGTTGAACAACCCACGGCGACCGCTCGAAGCGTGCGGGACTTCGGGGATGAAGGCAGCGATCAACGGCACGCTCAACTGCTCGGTGCTGGACGGGTGGTGGGACGAGTTGTTCGACGGCGACAACGGGTGGGCGATCGGGACCCGCGACACGTATCTCGACCACGAATATCAAGATGCCGTCGAATCGAGCGCGCTGTACGACCTCCTCGAACGCGACATCGCACCACGCTTCTACGATCGCTCGGAAGGCCAGATCCCGCGGCGGTGGATCGAACGAGTGAAAGAGTCGATGGTGACTTTGGGTCCATCGATCACTGCAGATCGCATGGTGCGCGATTACGTCGAGTCCTACTACGCGCCCGCAGCGCAGCGTGCTCGCCAGATGGCGGCCGGCGACTTCGAACGAGCCAAAGCTCTCGCTGCGTGGAAGAAGCGGATCCTCGAGAGCTGGGAGGACGTTCAGATCGTCGATGTCGAAGGCGATGTGCGGGCGGCCGAGGTGGAAGAGAAGCGGTCTGTGAACGCAACCGTTCGTGTTGGCAGTCTTGACCCCGATGAACTTTCGGTGCAGCTGGCTCACGGTCTCGTGGGAGCAAACAACGAGTTGGTGAACCCAACTGTCGACGAGATGTCTGCAGACGTTTGTAGTGAGGGGACGTGCACGTATCGAGGCGAGTTCTCGTGCGAGGGGGCCGGGCTTTACGGGTTCGCGGTGCGCGTCGTTCCACGTCACGCCGATCTCGCGGATCAGATGAACATGGGGCTCGTCACCTGGGCCTGAACTTCACGACGCGTCCCGAGCTGGTCGGACGCTTCGGGATGGTCGCTTCCACCCACTGGCTTGCGTCTGCTTCGGGCATGGCAGTGCTCGAGGCAGGTGGCAATGCGTTCGATGCGGTTACGGCTGCCGGATTGGTGTTGCAGGTGGTCGAGCCGCATCTCAACGGGCCGGGTGGAGAAGCTCCAATCATCGGGATCGCGGCGAATGAGGACCGGCCGTTCGTTGTGTGCGGACAGGGGAGCGCGCCTGCGGCTGCGACCCTCGAGGCTTACGGCGAGCTTGGTCTTGATCTCATTCCGGGAACCGGTTTGCTCGCCGCGTGCGTGCCCGGCGCGTTCGATGCATGGATGACTCTGCTCGGTCGCTACGGGACGCTGCCGTTGCGCGATGTCTTGAGCTACGCGATCGAGTACGCCATGGCGGGGATCCCGGTCTTGGATTCCATCGTGCGCTCGATGGAATCCGTTCGTCCTTTGTTCGAGACAGCGTGGCCGTCATCGGCGGCGGTGTATCTGCGCGGTGGGCGAACACCTGAGACCGGTTCCAGCTTCGTCAACGACGAGCTTGGTGTGATGTACCAACGTGTGCTCGAAGAAGCCGAGGCGGCAACTTCCGACCGTGACGGGCAGATCGAAGCTGCGCGAGCCGCTTTCTACGAAGGATTCGTTGTCGACGCGGTTGCCGAGTTCTGCTCGGAGCCGGCGGAGGACGATTCGCTCGAAACACACCGGGGTTTCTTGACCGGTGACGACCTCGCGCGGTGGCATTCACCGATCGAAGAACCGATCTCGCTCGAATACCAGGGCCACGAGGTGTTCAAGTGCGGGCCGTGGAGCCAGGGCCCGGTGTTCTTGCAGCAGCTCGCGCTTCTCGATGGGTGCGGCCTCGACATGATGGAGTTGTTGGGGGCCCAATACGTTCACACGATCGTCGAGTCCGCCAAGCTCGCATTCGCAGATCGAGAAGCGTTCTACGGAGATCCATCACGTGTCGACGTGCCTCTGGGTGCTCTGCTGTCGAGCTCGTACGCGGACGAACGTCGTGCGCTACTAGGGCCGGTCGCGTCGATGCGCTTGCGTCCGGGCTCTCCCGATGGACTCGAGCCGCATCTGCCGACGGTGCCTCGGGTGGCGGGGGGATGGGGGACCGGCGAACCGACACTGGGGCCGCGTGGTGGAGATACGTGTCACGTAGATGTTGTGGACCGTTTTGGAAACATGGTCGCCGCAACTCCTTCGGGTGGTTGGCTGATGAGCTCTCCCGTGATTCCCGGACTGGGATTTTCGCTGAGTACCCGGGCTCAGATGTTCTGGCTCGAGGAAGGGCTGCCGAATTCGCTGGCTCCAGGCAAGAGGCCGCGGACGACGCTCAGTCCGACATTGGCCATGCGAGACGGCCGGCCCGCGCTGGCGTTCGGCACGCCGGGAGGAGATTCGCAAGATCAATGGACCTTGCAGTTCTTCCTGGCACACGTGCACGGGGGCTTGAACCTGCAGGAAGCGATCGATGCGCCGGAGTTCCACACCACACATTTCCCTTCGAGCTTCTTCCCGCGCGATGCGCATCCAGGTGAGGTGCTGATCGAGGAGCGAGTGGGCCGCGAAGTTCTTGCCGAGCTGACACGTCGCGGGCATCGCGTGGAGGCGCATGAGCCGTGGAGCCTCGGGCGTGTGAGTGCGGTCGCTCGAGATGAAGATGGAACGCTGAGGGCCGGCGCGAACGCGCGTGGCATGCAGGGATACGCCGCTGGTCGCTAGCCCCTTCGCCGGTAATTGTCGTACGTCTTCATCATCATGTCGTTTATGACTGCCAAAGGTCTGGGCGACGCGATCGCGTTGCTCGAGAAGGCGAACGCCGACCTCGAACCGGAGTTGCTGACCGCCGGCTCGGCCCGGGCTCTGCTGGACGAGTACGCGAAGGTCGTCAAGCTGGGCCAGTTCGGCGTCGCGGTTTTGTCGCGCAAAGTCGATGACATCTCGGCCGTCGCTCGAGCGTCGGGTACCTCGCTCGGGGCCGCGAAAGAAACGGTTTCGACGGGTAGGACGGCAGCGCACTCCGCAGACCTTGATCAAGCGATGCGCACCGGCGCGATCTCGCTGGATCAGGCGACCGAGATCGCTAAGGCGGAAGAGGCTGCTCCTGGGGTTGCCAAGGACCTCATTCCGATCGCGGAGAGTGCTCCGTTTCACGTGCTCAAGGAAAAGGCACGCAAGGCCAAGCTGGATGCTGAGCGCCACAAGGATCTGGCCAAGCGTCAGCACGAAGCGCGGCACGGCCGCAGCTACACAGACGACCTGGGCATGATCCACATCGATCTCGCACTCGAGCCTCACATGGGTGCTCCGATAGTTGCTTGTGCCGAGGCGGAAGCCGAAAGACTCGCTCGTGCGGCCAAGAAGAACGCGCCGGACAACAAGACTCCAGAACCTTTCGAGCGATACCGCGCCGACGCGTACGCAGCGATCTTGAGCGGAGGTGGCAAGGGTCGCGCTAAGCGGCCGGAGCTCGTCATTCTGGTCAGCCATGAGGTTGCCAAACGTGGATGGCATAGCGTCAAGGCCGACGAGACGTGCAAGATCCCGGGCATCGGACCGATTGCACCAGAGATCGCCAAGGACATCGCGCAGGACGCCTTCTTGAACGGTGTCTTTTATGACGGAAAAGATCTGCGCCACTTCAAGCGCTTTGGTCGCAACATACCGAAAGAGATCCAGATCGCCCTAGAGCTCGGGCCGGGCCCGGACTTCGACGGCGTCAGTTGCGTCGACTGTGGCAACCGGATCGGGATAGAGAACGATCACAGCCAACCTATCTTTCAGGGCGGACCTACTTCCCTTACCAACTTCGAGCATCGTTGCTGGCCTTGTCATGCAAAAAAGACGCGGGCCGAGATGGATGCCGCGCACAAGGATGGCCGGCACAGGAAATCAGGTCAGGTTGGGGTGACGAAGCGTGGGCGGTCGAACGCAAAGAATAAAGCGCCCCCGTAGTCGCGAAGTTGGTTCCACTCGAATTCAAATCCTTGAAGCAATGAATCCGACATGTCGGGCGTCTCTTAGACATGTTTGGACGACAGGCAGTTCTCAGGTTCGTGTTGCGGGCCGAATTGGTCGCGGTGCTCATCGCGTTGATCGTTCGCTCCCTCGTTACCGGTGTGGGGGCGCATCCGCCGCACAGGTTGGTCATCACCGGAGCACCGAGCTACGCGTTCGAAGACGTAACAAAGAGAGCGGGTTTGTCGACGGCGCTCACTCGAACGTGGGGCTCCACTTTCGTGGACTACAACCGTGATGGATGGCCCGACCTTCTCGTCGGCCGGCACCTCAGCCCTCCGTGGCTGTACGAGAACAACAGGGGCAGCTTCCATCAGATCGTTCAGCAGGAACTTCAGTTCGCACCACCCGGCCGGCCTTATTACGACCGGCACGCGTGTGCGTGGGGATCCGGAGGCTCGGGCGGCCGGTCGGATCTGTATTGCGTGTCGGGTGCTCAGAAAGGCGTGGGAACGGGGCCCAACGAATTGCTTGCCCAGCGTTCGAATGGGGACTTGCAGGACGTCGGGCCCCACGAGCATGTAGTCGATCTCTACGGACGAGGCCGGACGATCAATTGGCTCGACTACGACGGCGACGGGCAACTCGACATGTACGTCGGGAACGAGAAGCGTTCGGGTTATCCGAATCAGTTGTTCCATCGTGAAGGCGATGCATTCATGGAGGTGCCGTCGGCCGCTCGTTCCGAGATCGCAACTCGCTCCACAGCGTGGGCCGATTGGGACGACGATGGAACTCCCGATCTGCTCGTCGTGGGTCATGGGGGCCGCGGAACGGTCGCCTATCTCGATCACGACGGTTCGTTCGCGCAGGTCAATCTGCCTTACATCTCAACGCGTCGCTGGATGTCGGCAACGTGGGGGGACTTCAACGGAGATGGTTGGCCCGATCTTGCTCTCGTCAAGTTGAGCCGCATCGTCCTGTTCCGCAACGACAAGGGCTCACTTCATCGCATCTACGTCCGGCCTCTGCACGAAGGACGTGCTGCTGCGTGGCTCGATGTCGACAATGATGGTGATCTCGACCTGTTCATCGTTCAGGGCTCATCCGGGAAAGAGGGTGGGATCAATCACCCCGATCAGCTCTTGATCCATACGCCCGACGGATTCAGACATGCCCCGGGCAACTCTTTCGCGGGCCCGACAGGAGGAAATGGCGACGCGGTTAGCACCGCCGACTTCGACCGCGACGGTCGCGTCGATCTGTTCGTCACTAACGGGTACGAAGAAAGTCTCGGACGTCTTCAGCTTCGCGGGCCGGTCGAGTTGTTGCGCAACGTCTCGTCCGCAGGCCGTTGGATCGAGCTCAACCTGAAAGGTGGGACGAAGAACCCGTATGCCTACGGAGCCAGGATCGAAGTCCGTACGCCCGACCTCGACTACTGGCGAGAGCTCAACGACGGCGTGGGGTACAAAGCGCAATCAGAGGTCGATCCGGTTCACCCCGGCATCGGCAGCGCGGCCCTCGCGCGCATCATGATCGTGTGGCCGGACGGAGCCCGTGATTGCCTGCCGGCACATGCCAACGACGAGGTCACGGTGACCGAAGGTGTGTCGCCGTGCATTGGGTAGCGAAGGGTCCTCGGTAACCGGTTCCGCAAACAGAATGTGTCGCCGTGCGTCGCCCCTAGTAGCCGAGCTCCCGCAACCTTGGGTCGTCGATGCCGAAATGGTGAGCGATCTCGTGCACGACCGTCTTACGAACCTGCTCGCGGATCGCGTCCGGAGTGCGGAAGAGACGCGTGATCGGCCCCTCGTAGATCGAGATCTTGTCCGGCAGGACGTTTCCGTAGTTGCCCCGCCTGGTCAGTGGGATGCCGTGATAGAGACCCAAGAGCGTGCGGTGGGGGCCGAGACCTGCCAGCAACTCTGCCGGCGGTTCGGGCTCTACGACCACCTCGACGTTCTCCATCCTCGCGGCGAACTCTTCCGGCAGCGAGTCGAGGGCATCGGCGACTAGTTCTTCGAACTCGAGGCTCACGTACGCACGATAGCGACGCTGTGAGGACTAAGCGTTACCGGGCCGCGACGCTCGAAGGACCGGCTAGACGTCAGCACGACATCGCCGAACAAGCCCGCGAACCTTCGCTCTTCGCTCGCAAAGTTCACGATGATCGCCAACCCGTGACGATGCACCGTCAGCCAGTCATCCCCGTACTCGACGGTGATCGCACCGAGATCGCCGTCGCGTAGCGCGGGCTCGCCCCGCCGGAGCGCGATCAGGTTGCGGTACCAAGCCAGGATCTCTTCACTCCCGGAAACCTCAGTCCAATCGAGTTTCGACCGCAAGAACGTCTTCTCATCCTGCGGATCGGGCACCTCTTCGGGAGCCCACCCGAATGACTCGAACTCGTGCTTACGGCCTTCGGTCACCGCCTGCCCCAGCTGGGGGTCGGCGTGGTCCGTGAAGTACTGGAATGGAGTTGAAGTCGCCCACTCCTCTCCTTGGAACAGCATGGGGACGAACGGCGCCATCAACACCAGCGCAGCCGCGATCTTTAGGTCTTCTATAGAAACGAGAGCCGAGAGACGTTCACCTGCGGCCCGGTTGCCGACCTGATCGTGGGTCTGCGCGTAGCAAAGGAAGCGAGAGCCGCCGAGTCCCCCTATCGGCCTGCCGTGCCGTCTGCCCCGAAAGTTTGAGTACTTGCCGTCGTACACGAACCCTTGTGACAGAGCCGCAGCGATATGGGAAACCTCGCCGAAGTCGGCGTAGTAGCCGCCACGCTCGCCCGTCAGATACGCGTGCAAGGCGTGATGGAAGTCGTCGTTCCACTGCGCATCGATGCCGTATCCACCGAAGTGACGTGGTGTCACTACACGTGGATCGTTCAGATCGCTCTCGGCGATGAGGAACAGCTTGCGGTCGAGGTGGGCCGAAAGCTCGGCGACGCGCGCCGAGAGCTCTTCCAGAAGATTGATCGCAGACGTGTCGACGATGGCATGCACTGCATCCAGACGTAATCCGTCGAAGTGGTAGTCGCCTAACCACATCAGCGCGTTGCCGATGAAGAACTCGCGCACCTCGTCGGATCCCCGCCCGTCGAAGTTGACGCCCTCGCCCCATGGTGTTGCGTAGCGATGAGTGAAATAGGGACCGAACTCTCTGAGGTAGTTCCCACTGGGGCCGAGGTGGTTGTAGACGACATCGAGGATGACCGCGAAACCGCGCAGATGACAGGTGTCGATGAGAGCTTTCAGATCGTCGGGTTCCCCATAGGCGTGGTGCGGCGCGTAAAGATCGACACCGTCGTATCCCCACCCGCGCTGTCCCGAGAACTCGGCGACCGGCATGAGCTCGAGAGCGTTGACACCGAGCTCGGCAAGGTGATCGAGCTTTTCCTCGACGGCCGAAAACGTGCCTGCCTCAGTGAAGGTGCCGACGTGAAGCTCGTAGATAACGAGATCTGCAGGTTCGGGCGAGCTCCACGTCGCGTCTGTCCAAACGAACGAGTCGTGGTCGACCCATCGCGACGGCCCGTGGATCCCGTGGGGTTGAAACCGCGAGCGTGGATCCGGGCGCGGTGCGCCACCGTCGACCGAGAGCATGTAATCGCCGTCCACGATCGACGCGGCCCAGTAGCCGCGCTCTTGCCGCTCCATACCGATGCGCTCGTCGCCGACCACAACCTCGACCGAGCGCGCATCGGGAGCCCACACCTTCACCCGGGCTCTTTGACGAGCAAAGCGACGGGGAAGGTTTCCCAGATCTCCGACACGGGCACCGAACCGGTTACTCGGGACCCTGTGAAAACGTTGTTCCACGAACCGGCCCCCAGATCGATCGTCGCACGGTCGAAGTTTCCGTTGCCCGACATCCACAGGCGTGGCACGATGCACGCGATCCGGCCCCCGCGGGCGAACGCGACGACGTGCTCGCGGGCGTCTCCCGTCACTTCGATGGGCTCGTAGCTACCCTCGGCGAAGACTTCTGGGTGATCTTTGATGACGCGCAAGGCACGAGAAGTTACGAGCAACTTCGGCATGCCCGATTCGCGCTCTTCCCATGCGTCTTCCCCGGTCATAGACGTTGCGCGCGCCAGTAACTCGCGCCG
>JBHELU010000176.1:0-4495 GCA_046262955.1 Actinomycetota bacterium
ACGCGACCTATCCCGACCGGGTGCTGCTCGCCGAGGCGAACCAGTGGCCGGAGGACGTCGTCCAGTACTTCGGCGACGGCGACGAGTGCCAGATGGCGTTCCAGTTCCCGGTGATGCCGCGCATGTTCATGGCGCTCCGGCGCGAGGACGCGACGCCGATCTACGAGATCCTCGAGCGCACCCCGCCGATTCCCGAGAACTGCCAGTGGGGCCTCTTCCTCCGCAACCACGACGAGCTGACGCTCGAGATGGTCACGGACGAGGAGCGGGACTACATGTACATGGAATACGCGAAGGACCCGCGGATGAAGATCAACCTCGGCATCCGCCGCCGGCTCGCGCCGCTGCTGGACAACGGCCGCGACGAGATCGAGCTGATGCACGCGATCCTGTTCAGCCTGCCGGGCTCGCCCGTCCTGTACTACGGCGACGAGATCGGGATGGGCGACAACATCTATCTAGGAGATCGCGATGGCGTTCGCACTCCGATGCAGTGGACGGGCGACCGCAACGCCGGGTTCTCGAAGGCCGACTTCGCGCAGCTCTATCTGCCCCCGTTGCTCGATCCGGTGTACGGCTATCAAGCCCTGAACGTAGAAGGACAGTTGAGAGATCAGAACTCTTTCTTGCAATGGTTCCGTCGATTGCTTGCCGTGAGGAAGCAACACGAGGTCTTCGGTTACGGTGGTTTCGAAGCACTGCACCCGAACAACCCTGCGATCTTCGCTTTCATCCGGAAGCACAACGACGAGATCATCCTGGTTGCGAACAACCTCGCAGGGAGAGCGCAGGCGGCGGAGTTAGACCTATCGGGGTACGCGGGTATGTACCCCGTAGAACTGCTCGGGCGGGAGCGGTTCCCCCAGATCGGGGAGCTTCCCTACCTCCTGACCTTCGGCCCGCATAGCTTCTATTGGTTCCAATTGACGAGCGAGGAGTCATGAGCCCACAGAGCATCGAACAAGCGATCGCGAACTGGATAACCAGCCGTCGCTGGTTCGCCGCGCTCGGAGCCGATCACGTCGATGTCACGATCCTCGATTCGGTGACGATCGATGACGGCCCGCCTCTGTTCCAGATCGCGCTTGCAGCCGTCGATCTGGGAGCGGCCGGCCGGCGCATCTATCACCTTCCGTTGCTGATCGACGAGAACGGAGCGCGAGACGCCGTCGACGAGTCCGCGCACCTGACCGTGCTGGCACGACAGATGGTTGAAGGAACGTCGTCGCGCGGATTGCATGGGACGTTCCACTTCAGCGCGCCCGGTCTCGACCCCTCTGCCGACCCTCCTGGGACATCGTCCAGTCGCATGATCGGCGCCGAACAAAGCAACTCGTCGATCGTCTTGGACGAAAACGTCATCCTCAAGATCTTCAGACGGATAGAGCCGGGGCCGAACCCCGACCTCGAGCTTGCGCGAGCACTCACGGGGGCCGGCTTCGATCACGTCCCCGCTCAACTAGGCGAGATCACTTACGAAAGCGACGACGACACCGAATCGTTCGACCTCGCGATGGCGCAGCGCTATGTCGCGGACGCTCGAGATGGTTGGACGGTCGCGGTTGGGCAGATCGCAGAGCTCTACGACGAAGCTCACGAAGCCGACGCCGCGGAAGACGTTGCGTTCCTTACGGAGGAGCGCTCGGCCTCCTTGCTCGACAGCATCGCGCGACTCGGAGATGTGACTGCCGAGCTGCACGTCACTCTTTCTCGAGAGGAGCTCGAGCCGGCCCTGGCCCCCGAACCCCTCACCGAGACCGACTTGAGCCAGCTGGGAGCACGGATCCAAGACACGCTCGAAAGATTGCGCGACTCCGGATTCGCCGAGATCACCGGGCTCGAGCAGCACATCCAAGAGCGCGTCGACGCGCTCGAGGGACTGATGGAAACGGGTCTCAAGGCCAGAGTGCACGGCGACTACCACCTCGGCCAGGCTCTTTTGTCCCGCGGGGAGTGGATGCTCCTCGACTTCGAAGGTGAGCCCTTGAAGTCGTTCGAAGAACGTCGCGCGAAGCACTCCCCTATCCGCGATGTCGCGGGGATGCTGCGATCCCTCAACTACGCGGCGACCGCCGCTCTGTTCGAGCGCGCGGAACCGGACTCCGAAGAGTGGAAGCAGCTGCAGACGTGGGCCGATGCGTGGGAAGTCGCGGCACGCGAGCGTTTCCTGACCGCATACCTCAGCCGGGCACACGAGGGTCGCTACCTTCCGAACGAGCGAGAGACGTTCGCGGTGCTACTCGATGCCTTCGAGCTCGACAAGGCCCTGTACGAGATCGAATACGAGTTGAGCCATCGTCCGCAGTGGCTCCGCATCCCCTTGCGCGGCGTCGCTCAGATCATCGAGAGGAGCAGACGATGACACGCGCAGACGACAGGATCGCTCGATTGATCACCGGCGAATCGCGCGATCCTCACGCGATCCTCGGGAAGCATCCCGACGGCAAGAACACGATCGTTCGCACCCTTCGTCCCGAAGCGCAGACCGTTCGCGTGCTCATGGACGGCGAAGCGGTTGCGAAGCTCGAGCAGATCGAACCCGCGGGCTTGTTCGAGGGAGAGGTCGAGGGGGCGCTGGGCGATTACGAGCTCGAGATCGGCTATTCCGACGGTCATACCGTCACGGTCGTCGACGCCTATTCGTTCTTGCCCTCACTGGGCGACATCGACCTTCACCTTGCCGGCGAGGGCACCCACCTCCGCCTTTACGACAAGCTCGGGGCTCACATCCGCGCTGTGGACGGCCACTCTGGTGTTGCTTTCGCGGTGTGGGCGCCTAACGCACGCAGCGTGAGAGTTGTTGGGGACTTCAACCTGTGGGACGGGAAACTGAACCCGATGCGCTCGCTGGGGCCCTCCGGGATCTGGGAGCTCTTCATCCCCGGGATCGAGCCCGGCGCGCTGTACAAGTTCGAGGTTTTGACCGCACAAGGCAAGATCGTGCAGAAATCCGATCCGTATGCGTTCGCGACCGAGGTCCCGCCGGGGACCGCGTCCATCGTTTTCGACAGCTCGTACGCATGGGACGACGACGGTTGGATGAGCAAACGCGAGGACAAGGACCCTTACAGGTCACCGATGTCGGTGTACGAGGTTCACATCGGGTCGTGGCGCCGAACCTCGGATGGGAGCTCTTTGTCCTATCGCGATCTCGGCCCCCTGCTCGCGGACTATTGCCGTGAGATGGGATTCACGCATGTCGAACTTCTCCCAGTCGCCGAGCATCCCTTCGGGGGGTCGTGGGGTTACCAAGTCAGCAACTACTTCGCGCCGACCGCTCGATTCGGCGATCCAGACGACTTCCGTTACTTCGTGGACTCGCTGCACCAAGCCGGCATCGGCGTGATCGTCGATTGGGTTCCCGCGCACTTCCCTAAGGATGAGTGGGCTCTGGCGCGATTCGACGGGACCGCGCTTTACGAGCACCAGGACCCCCGGAAGGGTGAGCATCCCGATTGGGGCACGCTCGTCTTCAACTACGGACGCAACGAGGTGAGGAACTTCTTGATCTCGAACGCCCTCTACTGGTTGAAGGAGATGCACATCGACGGTCTGCGCGTCGACGCGGTCGCATCGATGCTCTACCTGGATTACAGCCGCAAAGAAGGTGAATGGGTTCCCAATGCACAAGGGGGCCGCGAAAACCTCGAAGCGATCGGCTTCTTGCATCAGCTCAACACGGCGGTGTACGGCGAATGCCCGGGGGCCATGACGGTCGCAGAGGAATCGACCGCGTGGCCGGGCGTATCGCGCCCGGTTCATCTGGGCGGCTTGGGCTTCGGATTCAAATGGAACATGGGGTGGATGCACGACACGCTTTCGTATTTTTCGAAAGACCCGATCCATCGTCGCTACCACCACAACAACCTGACGTTCTCGATGATGTACGCGTGGAGCGAGAACTTCGTGCTCCCTCTTTCGCACGACGAAGTCGTGCACGGCAAGGGCTCACTGCTCAACAAGATGCCGGGCGACCAATGGCAGCGTTTCGCCAACCTGCGAAGTCTGCTTGCGTACATGTGGGCACACCCGGGCAAGCAACTGCTGTTCATGGGCGGCGAGATCGGCCAGGAGCGCGAATGGGACCACGACTCGTCCATCGACTGGCACCTGCTCGACGAGCCCGAGCACCTCGGGATCCAACAGCTCGTGTCGGACTTGAACGCGACCTATAAGCGCATCCCGGCCCTGTGGGAGCTAGACGTGCTGCCCGAGGGCTTCAGATGGATCGATGCCAACGATGCCGACAACAACGTCATCTCCTTCTACCGGTCGTCCGAGCGCACAGAGCAGAAGCTCGTGTGCATCGCGAACCTGTCGCCCATGGTTAGAACCGACTTCCGCGTTGGCGTCCCGGGTCCCGGCACTTACGAAGAGATCCTCAACACCGACGCCTCGCTTTACGGAGGAACCGACGTCGGCAACATGGGCGAAGTCGCGGCAGAGAAGAAGTCGTGGCATGGCCTCGACTATTCGGTTCGGATGACGCTTCCAC